>DQTM01000022.1 GCA_015662785.1 Sulfurospirillum arcachonense
AACTAAGAAAGCTAAAACTAAACCAGCAAGACCACCATTCATATGAACAACTGTTCCACCAGCAAAATCAAGAGCACCAGCATCGAATAAGAAACCACCACCCCAAACCATGTGAGTTATAGGAGCATAAACAACTACTATCCAAATAGCACCAAATACTAACCAAGTTGAAAATTTCATTCTTTCAATAACTGAACCACTTGCAATTGCAAGTGTAATAGCAGCAAATGTACCTTGAAAAGCGATAAATACATAAGTAGGATAAGTTCCACTCAAATCATTCCAACTAATTCCACTTAAAAATATGTGAGAGAAACCACCAATGACTTTGTTAAGGTCACCTTCGCTTGTACCAAATGCTATTGAGTAACCAAATGCTACCCAAACAACCATACCAACTAAAAATGCTGAAAAAACCATCATATATGTATTGAGTAAGTTTTTACTTCTTGTCATACCACCATAAAATAGAGCAAGACCAGCTGGAGTCATAAGTAGCACAAGTGCCGCTGAAACCATCATCCATGCTGTATCACCAGTGTCTAGTTTATCTTCAGCAAGAGCTAAAGAAGGTAAGAGAGTTAACCATAACCATTTCTTCATTTTAAATCCTTTTTAATTTAACTGATGAAATTGTAGCATTAGTAAAGACATAAAATGTTCTATTTAGTGATTAAAAAATAGGCAATTAAATCTTCTAAAAAGTTTTTAGGATAATTATTATACTACTATTGGAGTTTTAGTGAATTTGAATTGTTAAGTATGTGTATCAGAATGAGCTATTAATTCTTTAAAGTCACTTTCTACAATAAAGAACATTGCAGAAAACAAAAAAGTATGGTAAAATATGGTAAATTATTTAGGAGTAAGTTATGACTAAAAAAGTGACAATAACTTTAGAAGAGAGTCTTATATCAGAGCTTAGTTTAGTAGCACTCGATACAGGGAAAAAAAAGACACAAGTTATAAGAGAAGCATTGCAAGATTATTTTGATGTAAATTCTTTAACAAAAACCGTACATAGCTACAAAATGGGAACGCTTGAGACTGTATCACATAGTGATGTGAGAAAATCTCTTGGCTTGTAACATAGAGTATGATTCAAAAGCCGTAAAACAACTTAAAAAGTTAGAAAAAGCTATAGCACTACAAATTATTGAAGGCATAGAAAAGTATGCATTAGATGAAAAATCAAAAAAAATAGTAAAACTAAAAACTCCTTTTGATGGTGGTTTTAGATTAAGGGTTGGGGATTATAGAGTTATATTTTATAAAGAAGATGATTTGATGCTAATATCTAAAATAGCTCATAGAAAAGAAGTATATTTATAGAAATGGAAAAAATGAAAAATTTAAAAGAACTAATAAAACAAAAAATTATGATTATAGATGGTGCAACAGGCACTCAGATACAAAATGCTGATATACCTCAAAGTGCATGGGATGGACTTGAAGGTTGTAATGAGCTTTTAAACGTTACATGTAAAGAAGTTATCTCAAATATACACAGAGGTTATTTGTGTGCTGGGGCTGACATAATCAAAACCAATACTTTTGGAGCCTTGCCTTGGGTTTTAGATGACTATGAGATAGGAAGTAGAACTTATGAGCTTGCTCTTGCAGGAACTCAAATAGTAAAAGAGGCTTGTGATGAGTTTAGTACACCGGAAAAACCTCGTTTTGTGGCTGGAGCAATGGGTCCTGGGACAAAGTTACCATCTTTAGGGCATATCACTTATGATGAGATGTATGAGGGGTATTGTGAAGCTGTTCGCGGGCTTATAGATGGTGGAGTTGATGTTTTTTTAATCGAGACTGCTCAAGACCCACTTCAAATCAAATCAGCACTTCATGCTATGCAAGACACTTGTAAAGAAAAAAATGTAGATATACCTATCATGGTTTCTGTTACTATCGAGCTTAGTGGGACTATGCTTATAGGAACTGATGCTATTACTATCTCGACTATCATGGAGCCTTTTGATATTCTCTCCCTTGGGTTTAACTGTGGAACAGGACCAGAACAAGTTAAAAAACACGTAAAGACTCTTAGTGAAGTTTGTAAGTTTCCTATAAGCGTTCACGCAAATGCAGGACTTCCTCAAAACAGAGGAGGGGTTACGTTTTACCCAATGCAACCTAAAGAGTTTACAGACTTACAAGAGAGCTTTTTACAGTATGATGGAGTTTGTATACTAGGTGGTTGTTGTGGGACAACTCCTGAGCATATAGAGATGCTTACATGTAGAGTGGCAGACGTAACTCCAAAGCTTCCAGTTGGTCAATCTCCTATGGCTATTGCTTCTTTGTTTGAAACAAGAACTCTGAAACAAAACCCAGCACCATTTTTGATTGGCGAGCGTTCAAATGCAACTGGCTCAAAAGCGTTTCGTGAGTTGATATTAGCAGAGGACTATGATACATCTCTTTCGGTAGCACAACAACAAGTTAGAAGTGGTGCTCATGGTATTGATGTTAGTGTTGGTTTTGCAGGACGTGATGAGAGCAAAGATACCATAGAGGTATATGGAAGATACGTACAAAAAATACTCTTACCTCTTATGCCAGATACTACCCAAATTCCTGCACTAGAGACTGCACTTAAACTCATAGGTGGAAAACCTATCATAAACTCTGTAAACCTTGAAGATGGTGAAGGAAAGTTTGACAAAGTGTGTCAGCTGGCTAAGAGATTTGGTTGTTCTTTAGTCTGTTTAACTATAGACGAAGTAGGTATGGCAAAAACAAAAGATGAAAAAGTCAAAATTGCACAGAGGATTTACGACCTTGCTACAAAAAGGCACGGAATCAATCCTGAAGATTTAGTTTTTGATTTGCTTACTTTTACAGTTGGAAGTGGAGATGCTGAGTATCATACTGCTGCTATTGAAGTTATAGAAGCTATTAGAGAGTTCAGCAAGATGCACCCAGAAGTTGGATTTGTTCTTGGTGTTTCAAATATATCTTTTGGATTAGGTAAAAATGCTCGTGAATACTTGAACTCTGTTTTTCTGAATCATTGTGTTAAAGCTGGACTTAGTATGGCGATAGTCAATGTCAAAAATACATTGCCAATGCACAAAATAAGCGAAGAGCAGTTGAAGATTTGTGATGATTTACTTCTAAATCGTAGAGAAGAGGGTGACCCACTTTTTAAGTTCATAGACTATTTTTCTGATGTAAGTGAGCAAAAAGAGGAAGATGACGAGGCTTATAATGCTCTTAGTACAGAAGAAAAACTCGCATATCTTCTCATAGATGGTAGTAAAGATAGGATTTTACCTCTTTTAGTAACGGCTAAAGACGAAATTGCACCTGATAAAATAGTCAATGAGATTTTGATAAATGCTATGAAAGTAGTAGGAGAGCTTTTTGGAAGTGGAAAGATGCAACTTCCTTTTGTACTGCAAAGTGCTGAGGTTATGAAAGCAAGTGTAGATTACTTGAATCCATTTTTACCAAAAATAGAGAAAGCAACGCAGACAACTCTCATCATAGGAACTGTAAAAGGGGATGTGCATGATGTTGGTAAAAATCTTGTTGACATCATTCTTTCAAACAATGGTTTTAAAGTTATAAACATAGGTATAAAAGCAGACATTCAAGACTTCTTAGCGGCTATGAAAGAACATAAAGCCGATGCAATTGGTATGAGTGGACTTTTGGTCAAATCAACTGCCGTCATGAAAGAAAACTTAGAGATGATGAGGTCAATGGGAATTGACACTCCAATCCTTTTAGGTGGAGCAGCTTTAAATGACAAGTTTGTAGAAGAGTTTTGTAGAGTAAATTATGATGGACCTATATTTTACTGTAAAGATGCTTTTGAGGGGATAGAAGCTATGAGTCGCATCGAAGCAGGTGATTTTAATACAGACTTTGGACGTCCCATCATTGATGAAGAGATAGTTCAGATTAAAAAGAAAAAAGGGGTTATTCCTCCTTACGAAGAGATAAAAATGCCAAGTCGTGATTTACAAGTTCCAACACCTCCATTTTGGGGTAGAAAAAAGCTTGACGCTAATGTTAAAAGCATAGCTTATGAGTGGATAAACCATAAAATACTGTTTTCTCGTGCTTGGGGATATAGTGGAAAAGGTATGAGTAAAGAGGAAAAAGAAAAACAGCGAGATGATGTTCTTTGGCCACTTTATGAAAGACTGAAACTTGACATTGAGAAGATGGATTTGTTTGACCCAACTATCATATATGGATATTACCCTTGTAGAAGTGAAGAAAATAAACTTCATATACTTGATGAAAAAAGAGGGTATTTTAGTGAAGATGAAATCAACCGTGAACCTTTACATGTAGATGATATTACGCATACTTTAGACTTCCCAAGACAGGGTCGAAAACCTTACCGTTGTTTGAGCGATTATATCAAAAATGAAAGAGATGATGTTGTTGCATTTACTTGCGTAAGTGCTGGGTCAAAGTTTAGTGAGTATGAGAAAAAGCTTTATGCTGAGGGAAACTTTCAAGAGTACCATTTGATTCATGGTATTAGTATAGAGATTACTGAAGCACTTGCAGAAGTGGCTCACAAACAGATAAGACTTGATTTAGGAATTGCCTCAAAAGAAAAACATGCACTTAAAGATGTACAGATGAGAGCTTATACTGGTTGTAGATACTCTTTTGGATATGCTTCTTGTCCTGAACTTAGTGATACAAAAATTATATTTGATTTATTAAAGCCTGAAGAGTTTGGCATTGAACTTAGTGAAACTTTTCAAATTCACCCAGAACAAAGCACAACAGCAATAGTAATGCATCATAGTGAAGCATTGTATTTTAATGTAGATTAGGCTTTACATGTAAAGGTTTTTAGTTTAAGTTCTTTCTTACAAAAGGTTAAGTATACTTTACTATCTTGTGGATAAGATAGATAGGATAAAGATAAATGTTTTTAAAAATACTAAAAAAGTTTTCGTTGTTACAATCACTCGTGGTTATGATAGTTTTTTCTATGTTGATACCTTTGCCTGTTCTTTTTGGAGTATATGTATACGGAGTGTCAAGTTTCACCACGTTGTACCATTTCAAAAGCAATATTTTGAAACATATCTGGTAAAATCTTAAATATTTCAGGTTTCGCTTGAAACCAACT
>DQTM01000185.1 GCA_015662785.1 Sulfurospirillum arcachonense
ATCATATTGTTTAAGTGAAAAATCTTTAACATAGATGTTTTTCAAAGCAGAGCCATATATATCTGTATCACCATCTTTTTTATCTTTTTTAAGCTCTTTGTTAATTAGACTTTTAAACTTCTGTTTTTGAAGTTCATATTTATCAAAAATCTCATCATATCCACCAGAAATATGTAGTTTTATAGCTGGACGTTTAGCGAGGATTTTACTTAAGTTATCTAGTTTTTCATGCTCTGTTGCTATGACTTTTGATGACCCTTTATCGAAGTCTACAGATTTTAGTTCATCTCCACTAATACCAAGCATATTACCCAACATTCTAAAAGGAGCTGTCACAATACCTGTTATCATATTTCCTATTGCTCCCCAAACAACACTACCATAACTAAAATCAGGGTCGCTTATGTTTCCTTTTACAGGCATATCTATATCTATTTGACCATCCGAATCTTTCAGAAGTGCAATTGCAAGTTCCAAAGGAAGACTAGTCGCATCAGGGCTATCAACAATTTCTCCTAAAACTAAAGTATTTATATTTAACTTGTTATCACCTAGTAATTTGTTCTTATCAATAGAGTATTTCAAATCCATTGATAGTTTCCCTTGTTTGATTTTGTAACCAACAAATTTACTTGAATATGGAGAAAGTGAGGTTAAATCAATATTTTTAAACAGAAGGTTTAATGACGCACTTTCACGAAAGTTAAATGGCGATAGTTTACCGTTTATATCTGTATATCCATACTTATCAATCTGCCCTTTGAGAGAGAGTTCTGATGGTGTAGTTGTGCCAAAATCTAGTGTTGAGAGATCTCCTTTTAAGTCATGAATATGTGTTTGAAAAGGAAAAGGTAGAGAAAAATCACTAAAATCCGATGTTCCATTTGTGAGTTTCATAGGTCCAATTTTAATTTTTAAATCACTTTTTTTCTTGCTTTGTTTTTTAATTTTTTGTTTTGTTTTTGTTTTACTCTCTTTAATTAATCCTGAAAAATTGGTACTTCCATCTTTTGCGATGTGAGCTCTTATGTAAGGTTGATCTAGTTGCAAATCTTTAATTTCTAATTTCATAGGGTCATGAATATAACTAATACCATTGATATCCAATGATTTCCAGGCTAAGAGTTTTTTCTCATCAGTTGTTTTTAACAGAAGGCTATCTATGTTGATATCACCTAAAACATCTAGTTTTAAACTCTCTTTATAGCTAACAGTCACCTCTGCTTTTGAGCTAATTTTTCCATCTTTAATAAGGAAGTTTATATATGGTTTAGCATAATTTACATAGTTTGTTGTATCAAAATCTTTTAACTCTATATTCGATTTTAATTTAAATGGCTTAATAAACAGATTTCCTTCAGATTGTAGTGAAGAGGTTTTGTTTAGAGTTGCTTTTAATATGTAGTCTATTTGTTTTTGTTGGTCTAGTGTTATATCTTTTAGTTTTAAAGATAAATTTGTAATATCACTTTGGATTAACTCGTCTTGCATACCATCTATAAAAGTAAAATCACCATCATTTATAATTATATTTTTTAGTAGTAGACTCCATTCACTTGGTTTCTCTTCATCTATTTTTTTATACTCTTTTGTTGCTTTAGAAGAGAAAGCCTTTAATAGGTTAAGCTCTCTGTTTTTATCTAAAAGAACAGATACATAAGGTTGATTAAGCTCTATCTTTTCCACATTTATAGATTTTCTTGGCCAGTAAAAATTCACACCATCTACATTTAGTTTTTTTAGACTCATTAAGGAATTACTATTTTTCTTATTTTCAAATGATATATCTGAAAGTATTGCAGTTGCACCATTTATTGAAAATTTTAACTCATTTGAAAGGTCGACTTTATATGGAATACGAAGATCTATTTTACCTTGATTTAAAACTGCATCAAAATCTGAAAAAGCGTAACTATATAGTTTTGGAAGTTTCAGGTTTTTAATATCTATCTCACCATAAAGCTTTAAAGGATTCAGTCTAACTCCACCTTCCCAAAACAGTTCACCATCTTTATTGATTTTTGTTATAAAATTGTGTGCATTGAGAGCATCTTTTTTGGTGCTTATGTCATGTGCGTTGAAGTTATATGGACCGAAGTTTAGATTGAACTCTTTTCCACCTCTTAAATCACTAAATTTGATATTTCCATTTGTAATGTTTAGTTTGAGAAGTGTTATAAGTGGTATATCAGAAGAAGTAGCTTGTTCTTCTGTTTTTTTATTTGTTGTGAGTGGTAGTATATTTTCAAAATTTAGCTTACCATCTTTTTCAATGGTGGCATAAAGTTTTGGAGAGTTTATGTCTAAATTAGCAAAAAAGATATTACCCTCTAGAAGTCCAAGAGGAGCAAAATTAACAAAGATTTTTTTGAAGCCTAGAACAGGTTTATTATCTAAATCTTTCAGTAAAACATCGTTAATTTCTAAGTCAAATAAGTAAGGGTTGAATTTGGCTTTTCCTATCTCTACATGTAAACCAAGTTTCTCTTTTAAAAGTGGAGCAGTTTTGTTTGTTAAAAACCAAGGAATAAATACAAAACCAAAAACTGTATAAAAAAGTACAAAAAACGCAATCCAAAATTTAAAAGTCTTAATATATTTCATCTCTTACTCCAATTAAGCTATAATTTCTAAATTATAACATTAGACTTCTTGTATAACCCATAAATTTGAAGATATTAGTAAGAGTCTATTATAAGGATAAAATTTGCTTGTGCATATATGCTGTTCTGTTGATAGCCACTTTTTTTTGCAAAAACTGCAACTTCTTTACCCAAAAAAAGAGCTGATTGGCTTTTTTTATGACCCAAACATACACCCATATAGTGAGTATAAACTTCGTCTTTTAGATGTACAAAGAAGTTGTGACAAACTTGGAATTAGACTCATAGAAGGTGAGTATGATTATGAGGGTTGGCTTGAAGCAATAAAAGGTTTTGAAGATGAGCCAGAAAAAGGAAAACGTTGTAGTCTCTGTTTTGACAATAGACTCGAAACTACGGCTAAAAAAGCAGTAGAACTTGGTATAAAAGAGATAACAACAACACTTCTTACAAGCCCCAAAAAATCCATAGAACAACTACGTCAAAATGCCTTACATGTAGAGCAGATATATGCTTTACATGTAGACACGCCAGACTTTAGAATAGATGGTGGTACACAAGAGCAGTTTTCAATGGCTAAAAAAGATATGCTTTATCATCAAAACTATTGTGGATGTATATTTGCTTTACAAAAACAGAGAGATTCGCAAGACAGAATTCAAGATGAGTTGATGAGCCCTATAACAGCTCAAGTTTTACCTTCATCTATAGAAGATAGAATTGAACTTTATGAAAATGTTATAAAGTGTGAAAAAAAAGAAGAAAAGTTTAAGCTTAAAAGAGAGAAATTTTTAAACTATAGACTTTTGAGTGGTTTTGTAAGAAGAGGCAAAAAAGAGATAATTCCTAGTTATATTCTTTTTTATTCAACAATTAAAAGAGAGTTTACGAGAGGTAAAATCGAGCTAATTGAAGATGATATAGGGTATTTTAATCGTGAAGAGATACTTTTTATGGACATACAAAAGTTAAATAAACTCACAAAAAATAGGTTTAAAAGTGTATCTGAGTTGTTGAAAAAACCTTTACATGTAGAGGATGAACTGACGCTTAGAAATTCGCTTGGCTACTCAAGCATGATAAGCCTAAATCCGATTATAATCGTAGATAAATTAGCACAAGAAAAGTATGAAATATCAATAAAATCAAAAACATATATAGACGTTAGGGAAATTTTAGTAAAGATTAGGTAAAATGATAAGATTTTATAAAATTACTAAAAGGCTTTGATTTGACTAATATTGATGTTGTAGAGATTCAAAAGATTTTACCTCACAGATTTCCATTTTTACTTCTTGACAGAGTTACCGACTTAGTAGAAGGTAAAACAATTGAAGCATTCAAAAATGTAACAATAGGCGAACAGATATTTCAAGGTCACTTTCCTGGTCACCCTATTTACCCTGGTGTTATGATTGTTGAAGGTATGGCACAAGCTGGTGGAGTACTAGCTTTTAAAAGTGCTAGTAAAGATGACCAAGAAGCTGCAAAAGATAAAGTAGTTTACTTTATGAGTATTGACAAGTGTAAGTTTAGATCGCCAGTAACTCCTGGTGATAGATTGGTTTATAAACTAAATGTTATCAAACATAGAGGAAGTATCTGGGTTCTAGGTGCAAAAGCTTATGTTGATGAGAAGTTAGTTTGTGAAGCTGAATTAAAAGCGATGATAGTAGACAAATAATGACAAACATCCACCCAAATGCAATCATAGAAGATGGAGCAACCTTAGCAGATGATGTAAAAGTTGGTGCATTTACTTTTGTTTCAAAAAAATCTGTTTTAAAGTCAGGTGTTGAGATTATGCAAGGTGCACAAGTTTATGGCAACACTACAGTTGGAGAAAATACAAAGATTTATCCTTATGCAGTAGTTGGTATGCCTCCTCAAGATAGTGGCTATACGCACGAAGATGACGTAAAAGTTATTATTGGTAAGAACTGTAAAATACGAGAGTTTGTGACTATTAACGCTAGTACAAAGCATGGTGGAGGAGTTACTCGTGTTGGAGATGACTGTTTTATTATGATTTATTGTCATATCGGGCATGATTGTCAAGTTGGTAATAGTGTTACTATGGCAAATAGTGCAGGTTTAGCAGGACATGTCCAAATTGGAAGTTTTACAGTTATCGGTGGTACGACTTCGATTCATCAGTTTGTGAAGATTGGTGAGGGTTGTATGATAGGAGGAGCTAGTGCTATTGCTCAGGATATTCCTCCATTTTGTTTGGCTGAAGGAAATCGTGCTGTTGTAAAAGGTCTGAATGCAATTGGACTGAAAAGAAGATTTGAAAAAGATGATATACGTGCACTTCAAGGTGCATTTAGAAAACTTTTTAGAAGTGGTAAGCCTATCCAAGATGTGGCAGAAGAGTTTTTAAAAAATGAAAAAAATGAAAAAGTATTGCAATTGTGTAGTTTTATAAAAGAGACTACACGTGGTATACCTTACGAGAGGGAAAAATAGATGGTAAATAAAGAGTGTAGTTTTTGTGGAAGTCGTGAGAGTAGCGATACAAGACTAATAGCTGGTGAAGGTGTTTTCATATGTGAACACTGTGTAATTTCAGCGCATAAGATATTTTTTGGTGATGTTAAAGAAGAAGAGCAAAAAGAGAACTCTGAGATGATAGAACAAGAGCTTTTAACTCCAAAAGAGTTAAAAGGCATGTTAGATAAGTTCGTAATAGGACAAGATAGAGCTAAAAAAGTTTTTTCTGTTGGTGTATATAATCACTATAAAAGAATATTTAAACAATCAGTTATTAAAGATGATGATACAGAAATATCAAAATCAAACATACTTCTAGTTGGACCTACAGGAAGTGGTAAAACACTTATGGCTCAAACTATGGCTAAGTTTTTAGATGTTCCTATCGCTATATGTGATGCAACTAGTCTAACAGAAGCTGGTTATGTTGGAGAAGATGTTGAGAACATTTTAACAAGACTACTTCAAGCAGCAAATGGCGATGTAAAACGTGCAGAACAAGGCATAGTTTTTGTTGATGAGGTAGATAAAGTAGCGCGTATGAGTGAAAACCGTTCAATCACAAGAGATGTGAGTGGAGAGGGAGTTCAACAAGCACTTCTAAAAATTATCGAGGGAAGCGTTGTAAACATTCCGCCAAAAGGTGGAAGAAAACACCCTAATCAAGAGTTTTTACAGATAGATACGGCAAATATACTGTTTATTTGTGGTGGAGCATTTGATGGTCTTGAAGATATAATCAAAAGAAGAATTGGTAACAATGTTCTTGGGTTTGACCAAGAAAAAAGAGTTAAGAGCGATGATGTAAAACTTTTTGAAGAGATTGAGCCAGATGATTTAGTTCATTATGGACTTATTCCTGAGCTTATTGGACGTCTTCATGTTACGGCGACTTTAGGTGAAATCACTGAAGATGAGATGGTAAGAATTCTTACAGAACCTCAAAATGCTATTTTCAAACAGTATAGAAAACTATTTGCAATTGACAATGTAGAACTTACTTTTGAAGATGATGCATTAAGAGAAGTTGCTGTTTTAGCTATAAAAAGAAAAACAGGTGCAAGAGGTTTAAGAAGTATTATGGAGGAGATTATGACTGATATTATGTATGAACTTCCAGAGCTTGATGGTTATGAAGTATTGATAACAAAAGACGTAGTGGTGAATGGCGAAAAGCCGTTGTATATTAAAAAAAATAAGAAGAGTGCATAATGATTTTAGACAATTTAATTGGTTTTTTCTCAAACGACATGAGCATAGACCTAGGAACAGCAAATACTTTGGTATCGATAAAAGGCAAAGGTATCATCATCAATGAACCGTCAGTTGTTGCGGTCAAAAGAGACAAGTATGGCAGACAGAAGATTTTAGCTGTTGGTAGTGAAGCTAAAAATATGGTCGGCAAGACTCCTGGAAACATAGAGGCAATTCGTCCTATGAGAGATGGCGTTATTGCTGATTTTGATATGACTGAGAAGATGATAAGATACTTCATCGAAACTGCCCATAAAAGAAAGAGTTTTTTAAGACCTCGTATCATTATCTGTGTTCCTTATGGACTTACTCAAGTAGAGAGAAAAGCAGTACGTGAGTCAGCAATGAGTGCAGGAGCTAGAGAAGTCTTTTTGATTGAAGAACCTATGGCGGCTGCTATTGGAGCAGGACTTCCTATACGTGATCCTAAGGGTAGTTTGGTTGTTGATATCGGTGGTGGTACAACTGAAATTGGTGTTGTTTCACTCGGTGGGTTAGTAATCTCAAAATCAATCAGAACTGCTGGTGACAAGATAGACTTGGCAATTGTTGAGTATGTTAAAAGAAAATACAACTTGCTTATTGGTGAGAGAACTGGTGAAGATATTAAGGTAGAAATTGGAACTGCTGTTCCTATGGATGAACCACTTAGCATGATGGTAAAAGGTCGTGACCAAGTAAGTGGATTACTAAGTAGAATTGAGCTTACAAGTGAAGATGTAAGAGATGCTACAAAAGAGCCACTTCGTGAGATAGCAGAAGTACTGAAAGATGTTCTTGAAGTTATGCCTCCTGACTTGGCCGGTGACATTGTTGAAAATGGTGTAGTCCTTACTGGTGGAGGAGCTCTAATTCGTGGTATTGATAAGTATCTTGCTGACATTGTTAAGCTTCCAATATTTGTTGCAGATGAGCCACTTTTAGCAGTTGCTAAAGGAACTGGAAAAGCACTTGAAGAGATAGAGTTATTACAACAATTGGCAAATGAATAAATTTAAATTTATTTTTTTTATAGCAATATTTGTTGTTATATCGTTAAAGTATGGAGGTAGTGCTAGAGGTGTTTTTTCAAAAAATGCCAATAACGTTATCTCGATATATCTCGATATAAAAACAAGCATTGAGCAGAGTGTAACAGAACACTTTGCTCAACAAGAACAGATAAAAGAGCTAAGAGTAGAAAATAGAAACTTAGAAAATTCGGCAGAAGTTTTAAGTGCATTTGCAACAAAACTAAATGATGTGTTAAAGCTTAATGACATTGAAGAGTATGCCCCAAAAGTAAAATTAGTTCGTTCAAATGCTTATGTAAATTTGAATGACTATTACAAAGTTTGGATAGATTACAAAGACTTTAACTCTTCTCGCATATATGGACTTTTGAACCGTGGAAGTAGTGCTGGAATAGTAGTTCAAAAAGATGGAAATCCAATGGCTCTTTTACTAGGTGATCCAAAATCTATTTTTTCAGTTTTTGTTGGAGTTGATAAAATCCCAGGCGTTGTTATGGGAAAGAAAAAAGAGGTACATGTAAAATATATACCACTATGGATGAACCCTAAAGAGGGTGATGAAGTAACAACAAGTGGATTAGATGGTATATTTTTTGGAGGAGTAGGAGTAGGAGTTGTTACAAAAGTGATAAAAGAGGAGTTATCTAAAACAGTAGTTGTAGAACCGTATAGTAAGATAACTGTTCCATCGTATTATCATATCATTGAGAAGAATTGAATTCAGAACCAAATTTTGGGCTTGAATTGAATTTTACATAGGGAAAAAAGATGCCAAAAAGAGAAGATATAAAAACCATTTTATTGATAGGATCAGGTCCTATTATCATAGGACAAGCATGTGAGTTTGACTATTCAGGAACGCAAAGCGTCAAAACTCTAAAAGAGTTAGGATATAGAGTTGTCTTAGTAAACTCAAATCCAGCTACTATCATGACAGACCCTGAGTTTGCAGATAGAACCTATATAGAACCAATCAACGAAGAGATAATCGCAAAAATTATCAAAAAAGAGAATGTAGATGCTGTTTTACCAACTATGGGTGGACAGACTGCTCTTAATGTTGCTATGAGTATGTATGAAAAAGGAATGCTTGATGGTATTGAAATCCTTGGAGCAAAACCTGAAGCGATAAAAAAAGGTGAAGATAGACAAGCCTTTAAAGAAGCGATGATAAAAATAGGCATGGATTTACCTATAAGCAGATACGCTTACAATATGGAAGATGCATTAAAAGCCGCAGAGACAATAGGTTTTCCACTTATCATTCGTGCTTCATATACTCTTGCTGGTGGTGGTAGTGGTGTTGCTTATAATATTGATGAGTATAAAGAGTTAGTAGAGATGGGACTTGAAATCAGTCCAATTACTGAGATACTTATAGAAGAGTCACTTTTAGGTTGGAAAGAGTATGAAATGGAGGTTATCCGTGATAGTGCGGACAACTGTATCATCGTATGTTCTATAGAAAACTTTGATCCTATGGGAGTTCATACTGGGGATAGTATAACTATAGCTCCAGCTTTAACTCTTACTGATAAAGAGTACCAAAAGATGAGAAATGCCTCTTTTGCAATTTTACGTGAGATAGGTGTAGATACAGGTGGTAGTAATGTTCAGTTCTCAGTATGTCCTGACACGGGACGTATGACTGTTATAGAAATGAATCCTCGTGTAAGTCGTTCTTCTGCACTTGCTTCAAAAGCAACAGGTTACCCAATTGCAAAAGTAGCAACTCTTCTTGCAGTCGGTTTCACTCTTGATGAAATTACAAATGACATTACAGGAACTGCGGCTTCTTTTGAGCCAGTAATCGACTATGTAGTTACAAAGATTCCTCGTTTCACATTTGAAAAATTTCCTATGGCTAATAGTACACTTACAACAAATATGAAGAGTGTTGGTGAAGTTATGGCAATAGGAAGAACTTTTAAAGAGTCTTTCCAAAAAGCTCTTTGTTCACTAGAAACTGGACTTAGTGGTTTTGATGAGATAACTTATGATGATGAAAAACTAAAAAAAGAGATTCGTCGTCCAAATGAAGTAAGAATGCTCTGTGTTATGGAAGCTATGGGTCGTGGTATGAGTGTTGATGAACTTTATGAACTCTCCAAGATAGACAAGTGGTACTTAAATCAGTTCAAAGAGATACTAGAACTTGAGAAAAAACTAGATATGTTTGCATTGAATGATGAAAAACTTTTAAGACTTGCAAAAACTTATGGTTTTTCAGATAAAAAAATAGCTTGGCTTATAAACAAGTATGATAACTTAGAATTAACTCAAAATGATATCTATACAGCTCGTGCAAAACTAGGAATAGATTTTGAGTACAACGAAGTAGATACTTGTGCAGCTGAATTTAAAGCTTTGACACCGTATCTCTACTCAACAACAAATATAACCAAACTTCCTAAAGTTGAAGTTAAAAAAGATGACAAGAAAAAAGTTATGATTATTGGTGGTGGACCAAACAGAATCGGACAGGGAATCGAGTTTGATTACTGTTGTGTTCATGCCTCTTATGCTTTGCGTGATTTAGGCGTTACAACAATCATGTATAACTGTAACCCTGAAACGGTTTCTACTGATTATGATACGAGTGATATACTCTATTTTGAGCCGAT
>DQTM01000094.1 GCA_015662785.1 Sulfurospirillum arcachonense
TATGCAATAGAAAATTAAAAATATTATCTATCATTGCACTCAAGGCACATTCATTAAAAATTTACACCACCAATAAGGTGGCTTAAAATTTTTAATGAATACCCCTTAAGCACAAGCATAGGTAATCTTTAGAAATCTCTATTGCATAATTTGGGTTAAAACAAAACAGTTTATGAATATGTGTAAAGGTTTTGTAGATGATGTGGTTGCACCAGAGTATGAAAAAAGTGAACAAGTTGATTTTGGAAACTCTTGTATAGACTTTTTTGAAAAACGTGACAACTTTACCGAACAAGACTTTTTTGATGAAATCATGCACAACGACAAAATGAAAGATGATTTCGTAAACTACCGTGAAAAGTATGCAGATGAAAGTTCAATAAGCTTTGACGATAACTTTGGCATCAGCCAAGATGATGTAAAAAAAATACAAAAATAGCTTTAGAGCTTCCATAACCCTAGATAAAAATATACAGATAAAATTCCTAAACAACTCCGTTCAAGAAGGGAAAAACTACGAAAAAGGCTATGACGAAGAGACAGGACAGGCTTACTATAAGTTTTACTTTGAGGATGAGTATTAGGGGTTACATGTAAGAACTTTGCATATCTATAATTTTCTAATAGAACTTAATACAGTATTTTTTAATTTTGTATCTACTTTAAACTCATCAGCATAAGCTTCAAAGCTTAAAAATTCTTTCATAGTAATAGCTAATATTTCTAGAGATTGTTTTTCTGATAAATTACAATATTTACCAAACTCAATAATATCTTCTTTTGTAAAATTATCTTGCTTATTTCTTAGTTTTATTTGGTGTACTCTTGTCCATTTTCCATTTGGGTCATATGAATACGTCATGTCAAAAGCTGGAGAAAGAGTCCATTTTCCACTTTTGTCCATCAAAAAGCCAAAGTTTTTTGTATGGTCATCTTGATTTCTTCCAATCACATTAAAAACAGCTCTCCTGAAAATCTGCGTGATTTCATTTTGACCAAGTTTTAACTGTTTTGCGTTAAGAACTAATTGCTCATATGAATATGCACCTGTTGTATCTCTATCGTAGTGAGACATCCCTGCCCATGAGATATAGTGCAGTTTAGTAGTTTTATTATTTTCAACAACTCTATCAAATCGTTCAATCATAAAATGAAAATCATCCTTATCTATTATATAATCAGTATTAGGAATGATAATTTTACATTTTCTAGCAATGAGACTATATATGTACTCAACTTTAGTCATCCCTTTTGGGTCTGTATTATCTCTATCTTTATTTGCTGATGAATCAAATTTTAGTAACCAATAAGAACAATCTTCATCATAAAGCTCTGTTCCATCATATAGCTTTCCATCACTTTTTTTTGCAACTAATGCCTTAGACCTAGCACCACCTGCACTAGAACCTATTTTTATAAGATTTAAAGCTGCATCTTTTTTATTTTGATTCTCTATTTCTTTGTTTAATACATCTTTTTTATTTATAACCATATCTGCTAGTTCTGACAATAAAGCAATATCTAAAGCACCACTACTCTTAAAGTCATTTTTAAATTCAGTTGGATGATACTCCAAAGCACCCATACCCCGTTTTCCTATATAAAGCAATCTATCTAAAGTAGTAATTTTATCTTGAGGTATATTCTTTTGAGCCATAAACTGATCGATAAGTTGATTACCAAATTTATCTGGTAAAGAATCAGAAAAAACTCCAGGAATCCCTCCAAATGTATTAAAGCTGATATTTTCAAAAGAGAATATACTTGGAGGATATTGCATTAACAAAGGTGAAGGATAGATACCTGAACGCATAAATTTTTCATCATACTCAAACTGTGCAATATTTGAGTTTTCGAGATACCCTAGATAACCAATAATGGTTCCCCATAGTTTTACATCTACTACTTTAGTCATTCTTCATCTCCCCACATAAAATCGCTCTTTTTATTACTCAAAGTTGGTTTGTGTACTCTTTTTTTACGTTTTGGAACTTTGTCTTTTCGTATACTTTTTGGAGAATCTTTTCTAAGCAGTTGGTCTAACATATCTAACTCACTAATTCCTCGTAAAATCTTAATAAAATTTGTAATACTTATATTTTTTCCAGTTTTAAATCTATAAATAGCGTCAATAGTTGTACCACCTACTTGTGATACATCTTTCTCAGTAAGCTTTTTGTCTACACGTATTGAATCACATCTAAAAGCTAACTCTTTTATAATTTCTTTATCCGTGAGTAAATTAAAATCCATAATAACTCCTTAATTGGAATTATATCATATACAATGCATATATGCAAACTATTAGCATATTTTAAGCTTTAAAACTGCATATATGCATATTAAATAAAAATTATTATTTTTGTAGAAATTTCTGTCTAAGTAAAAAAGATCTATATCCCAACAAAATAATTGCTATGAAAATAAAAGAGTATTCCAAACTACTCAACACTTTTTGAGCCATACTCGCATGAATAACAACTAAAACTAAAACAACATAAACAAGCTTATGCCATTTATTAAACTTTGCAAATAGCTTTTTAGTAGAAGTAAGTGCCATAAAAAATAAAATAACAAAAGAAATCATTCCAAGATATACAAATGGTTTATCCAAAGTCTCTTTTACTACAAATGAAAAATCAAGCTGAGCATCTAAAATATAGAAGTTCAAAAAATGTAACAAAGCATAAAAACATGCAAATAATCCTATCATTCTTCTATACTTTAATAGATTTATTATCTTCTTTATAGGAGCTAAACTAAGAGAAATCATAAGTATAACTATGGCACTTTGACCCGTACATGTAAAGATATATTTTATAGGGTCATTTGCACTTTGAACACTCCACAAAAGGTATAAAAACGGTAGCAATAGAGCTATAAAAATGACGATTTTTTTCATTAATAAAATTTTCTCAAATCCATATATTTATACATATGTCCAACATCTTTTTCATAGCCATTGAACATCAAAGTTTTGGCTTTAAAAAAGCTTCCTAGTTTTCTCTCTTTGGCTTGCGACCATCTTGGGTGATCCACTTCTGGATTTACATTTGCATAAAAGCCATACTCTTTTGGATTTATCTGTTGCCAAGTGTTCAGTGGCTCTTCTTCGACTAACTCAATACTCACTATAGATTTGATACTTTTAAAACCATATTTCCAAGGAACTACCAATCGAATTGGTGCACCATTTTGATTTGGTAACACTTTCCCATACATGCCAACTGCCATAAAAGTCAAATCGTTCATAGCTTCATCAATGCGAAGTCCTTCCACATAAGGATAAGGAACATTTCCAAAGATTCCTCTTTTTTGGTCTGGGAACATTTCAGGGTCGAGCTCAGTGATAAACTGAACATACTTTGCTTTAGATGTTGGTTTTGCTTTTTTTAGTATATGAGCTAAAGTAACTCCTATCCAAGGGACAACCATACTCCACCCCTCAACACAACGAAAACGATAAATACGCTCTTCAAGTGGGTATGAAGCAAGAATATCTTGTAAGTCTATATACATAGGACGTTCAACTTCACCACTTATCTCTATTTCCCAAGGGTTTGGTTTTAGTGTGTGAGCTAGTTTAGCAGGGTCTTCTTTGTTTAGTGAAAACTCATAAAAGTTGTTATAGGTACTTGCTTGATCAAACGAATTTAACTCTAAATCTTTTCCAAAAGAGGTTTTTGTAAACTGTAAAGATGCTCTTTTAGTACTCTCTACAGCAGCCAGTTTTTCAGCAACTACTGACGAAGAAACTAAAGCGGCAGCTCCAAGTTTTAAAAAATCTCTTCTTTGCTCAAAAAGGCTCTCATCTGTTACTTCATTTTCACTAATTTTCCAGTTTTTTTGTTTCAATATGTTCATTAATTACTCCTAATAAACAAAAGTATAACGAATTTACGTGTAGCTATTGTAAATTTCAATAATAA
>DQTM01000024.1 GCA_015662785.1 Sulfurospirillum arcachonense
CACCGCAAAGTCGTTGTGCATTTATGCACCGTCTGCGGAAGATACCTATTATTCGCACCGCAAAGTCGTTGTGCATTTATGCACCGTCTGCGGAAGATACCGATTGTTAGCACCGCAAAGTCGTTGTGCATTTATGCACCGACTGCGGAAGATATACCAATAAATTTACAAACTCCAAAAATGGGGTTTGTAAATCTTCAAAATTGTAGTATAATTCCACATATCAAAACAGTGTGGCACTTCTCATGATTCAAAGCGAAATTTTTTATCTTTTTTCTATCATCTCCATAGGTTATATCCTTGGCAATATCAAAATACGTGGTTTTTCTTTAGACATTACAGCTATGCTTATAGTTGCGCTTATAGCAGGGCATTATGGTATGGTTATATCTGATGAGTTTAAGTTCTTTGGATTGGCTATTTTTATCTATGCAGTAGGGCTTCAATCTGGTCCTGGTTTTTTTGAGACTATCAAAAAAGATGGTGTTAGGCTGAATCTTCTTGCCGTTATATTGGTTGTTTCTATTTTTGTTACTATTAGTGCTATTGGTCTTTATATGGAACTTCCAAGTGGTACTATAGAGGGGATTTTTACAGGCTCATTGACAAGTGTTCCTGCTCTTGCCTCTGCTTTAGAGATTAGTGATGATTCATCTATCTCTGTTATATTTGGCTTAGTGTATCCTTTTTGTATTGTTGTTACTGTTTTGTATGTTAGATTTTTACCTATTATTTTTAGGGTTGATTTAAATAAAGAAATAGAGTTATATGAGCAAGACCAACGCAAAAAATACCCAGATGTTTTTACAAAGAATTATAAAATCATAAATACAAATTTTAAAAATAGCAGCATAGATAAACAACAGATAGAAGATATGACAGGCGCTATTATAGAACGTATTGAGTACACAAGTGCGGAAGATGACAATCTTCTACATGTAAACGATATCGTAAGAGCTTCAGGTACCGCAAAAGAGTTAAAAAAACTAGAGATTATACTTGGTGAAGAGATTCACGATACTTTTGAGTTTCATGATGATATGAAAGTATATAGGCTCCTTGTTGCTTCTGAGGATATAGTTGGCAAAAAGGTAGCACAACTTACACAGTTAAAGACACTTCGTACAGTCATTACAAAAGTAAGACGTTCAGGCATCGACATTACTCCAGACCCTAGTTTGACTCTTAGACTTGGAGATAAGCTTTATGTTGTAGCACCTCAAGAGTATGGTGAGAGAGTAACCAAAATCATTGGTGATGATTTGTTAAAGTACCCTGCGGCTGATTTTTTACCCATATCTTTGGGTATTGTTTTGGGTATTTTAGTTGGCAGTATACCTTTTACTCTTCCATGGATTGGTAGCATAAAACTTAGTTTTGTTGGTGGGATTTTACTTACAGCGTTACTTCTTGGTAGAAAAGGAAGAATTGGTCCTATAGTGTGGCAACTTTCACCGCACTCTACAAGTATGATGAAGACTTTGGGGCAGCTTATCTTTATGGCGACGATTGGAACTAATGCAGGTAAGTATTTGGTAGAAGCAGTTTCTCAAAATGGTTTTACTCCTATTTATATTGCCCTATTTGGTTTGATTTTTTCAATAACTATGATGACCATTCTTTGTAGAATATTTTTGAAAATAAATTTCATCAATATTTTAGGATTACTCTCAGGTGCTATGGTTTCTACTCCAACATTGACAATGGTAAATAATACTACAAAGTCAGAGTATTCATCTATATCATATGCAGCAGTCTATCCAATGAGTTTAGTTTTGATGATAATATTGGCACAACTAGGCATGAAAATCTTTTAATAATTTTTATTATTTAAGTTGGACAAGTGTTAAATTTCACTATACTTAGTATTATGGATAAGTTATTATTAGTATTAATATAGATTGGGAAATCGGATTAAAATAAAGGCAAGGAGAAAAAGATGAAAAATATCAACACGAATAATAGTGTCTTTAGTGGTTTCGCTTGCTGTTGTAGGTGGTGCACTTATAAGTTTGGCATATAATAGTTTACATAAAGTAGAGGGGGTCTATTCTAAGTGAACTAGAAAAAGATGCATATGATTCTAGAAAAAAAGAGCTTAAAAATGAAATGCGCATAGTGCAGAGTGTTGTTAAAGCTCAGTATGATACTCTCAAAAAAGCGGGAGAATCAGATGAAGATATTCAAAAAGCACTTAAAGAGCTTATACGAAATGTAAGATTCTTTGAAGACAATAGCGGATATATATTTGTTTATAAGTATGATGGAACAAATGTACTTTTCCCTCTGAGACCTCAACTAGAAGGTAAAAATCTCAACCATCTTAAAGATAAAAATGGTGTATATCTTATACAAGATTTAATTAAAGCAGCTAGAAATGGTGGCGGTATTGTTTCATACTTATGGCCAAAGAAGAAAGGTGGAGAACCACAGTTAAAGTTTAGCTATGCACTTAGTTTTGAGCCTTATGGTTGGATGATGGGTGCTGGAGTTTATGTAGATAACGTAGAAAAAGAGTTAGCTGCAATAGAAGTAAAAACAGGTACTGAAATAACAAAGCGAGTTGGATTTTTTATTATGGTAGCATTTGGACTAGTTATTTTAAATATATTTTTAAATATATTCTTAGTTAGAAAAAACATTACTAATCCTCTAAACAACTTAATAGAAAGAACAAAAAAACCTATCAAGTGGAGACGGAGACTTAACAAGAAAACTTGATATTGTTGGACGTGATGAGATAGCACAAGCCAGTCAAGGAATCAACGACTTCATAGAAAAAGTAAGAATACTTATAGCAGATGCTAAAAACCTCTCAAATGTAAACTCATCAATAGCACATGAACTCTCAACTACTTCTCTAAGTGTGGGTAAACTACTAGAAGAATCAACAGATGTAGTAAATAAAACAACTGAGAAAGCGAGTATTATAAAAGCAGAGATGGGAATTAGTATAGAAGAGGCACAAACATCTAAAAAAGATTTAGAAGAGGCAAACGTTTTCCTAAAAGAAGCAAATGAAGCAATTCTAAGCTTAACTGAAGAGATAAAAATAAGTGCAGCAACAGAGATAGAATTAGCTCATAAAATACAACAGTTAAGTAGTGATACAGAACAAGTAAAAGATGTCTTACTAGTTATAGGTGATATTGCAGACCAAACTAACCTTCTTGCACTAAATGCAGCCATTGAAGCAGCAAGAGCAGGTGAACATGGACGTGGATTCGCAGTTGTTGCAGATGAGGTACGAAAACTAGCTGAACGTACTCAAAAATCTCTTATAGAGATAAACTCTACTATTAGTGTTATAGTCCAATCTATTATGGATTCGAGTGAACAAATGACAGCTAATAGTAAAAAAGTAGAAGAGTTAAGTCATACAGCAGTAGATGTAGAAGAGAAGATAAACAAACTTTCAACTGTCATGGGTGGAGCAACTGAAATGACAAGTAAAACAGTAATAAGCTTTATACAGACAGGTGATGATATAGCAGGGATTATTGATGGTGTTGGACAGATAAACGGTCTTTCAACTCAAAATGCGAGAAGTGTTGAAGAGATTGCAGCTGCGGCTGAACATATGAATAAAATGACTGAAACGTTGAAAAATAAACTAGACGAATTCAGAAC
>DQTM01000285.1 GCA_015662785.1 Sulfurospirillum arcachonense
CCAAATGATTTGATTTATTTTTTTACTTTTCCTTCACAAATGAATGATATTAGAATAAATATATGTAATAAATGGCAGAAGCAAGAGATTAAAAATTGTATTATATATGGTGCCAATCAACTAGGAATTGAGATAGCAAAAGTTCTAATAAAAAAAGGTTTAAATATAAAACTTATTGATAAGAGCCTAGAAAACTGTAAAATAGCTAATGCCATTCTTAAAAATAATGCAGAAGTTATAAAAAGTAACTATAACCTAGATTTTGTTATTGAGAATCATGCTACAAATACTAATATTTTTATAGCAGCAACTCCAAATGATGAATTTAATATTACTAAGTGTATTGAAGCAAACCAAAAAGGAATAGAAAAAGTAATAGGCATTCACAATAATAGACAATATTCATCACTCATGAGAAAACTAGGAATCGAAGTAATTCGTGGCGAGAAAATGAATGCATATTACACTATTCTTGAAAAAATATCTGCTTCTAATCTTGTGTCACAAAGGGCATTTTGCGGAGGAGAAGGCATGGTCTATCTTAGAAAAGTTTCTTCTGATTTAATAGGAAAAAAACTAGATATTAACAATAAAATCTACGAAAAAGGAAGTTTTTTTATACAAAGAGACAAAAAATTCTTTCCTTACAAAAGCATTGATTTATTTGAAAGTGGTGACATTATCATATGTTTTTCACTCTCACTCAATGCAAAAGATATAAGAAATTGGTTCAAGCAACACTTAGATGAATAAAAAAAATATATTTAAATTTATTTCGACTGTAGGTATAGTTGTCTTTTTTATACTACTTATACCTCCTATTATTGGTTTTTTCTATGGTGAAGATGTAACAGTATATATATTTTCTATACTATTTTGTTTAAGCCTAAATATAGTTATCTTCTATTTTTTAAAAAATCATCAACTTTCTCTTAGTATTAAAGATAGTATTATATCTGTAAACTTAGTTTGGTTGCTTTTAGGTACAGGAGGAGCAATTCCGTTTGTATTACACGTAGACGCAAGTTTTGCCGATGCCTTTTTTGAATCTATAAGTGGCTTTACCACAACAGGCTCAACTATTTTTAGTGATATCGAAGCACTACCTCACAGTATACTATTTCATAGGGCTTTAACGCATTGGCTTGGAGGTATGGGTATCATAGTTCTTGGTATTGGACTTTTACCTCTACTAAACCCTCATGGTTCACTCTCTTTATTTAAAGCAGAGTCAACAGGTATTTCAATAGAAAAAATTTCGCCTAAAATCAAAGATACAGCTACAAGATTATGGACAATTTACTTAATTTTTACACTTGCTAACTTTATATTACTAATGGTGTTTGGCATGAATTGGTTTGATGCACTTGCTCACGCACTCTCTACCATATCGACTGGTGGGTTTTCTACAAAAAACAATTCTCTTGGATTTTTTGACAACAATGCTATACTTTGGGTAACTATCTTTTTTATGTATATTTCAAGTCTTAACTTTATATCTCATATTAGATTTTTTCAAGGAGATAAAAAGGCGTATTTCCACGAAGAAGTCAAAGGGCTTACTGCCATGCTTATACTACTATCGCTAAGTCTAGCGATTGTTCATTATAGTAGTAGTAATGATAGCTTCTATGAAGCCTTAACTCATGCCTCTTTTACAATAGTATCCGTCGCAACTACAACTGGTTTTGCTACTTTAAACTATGAAACGTGGGGAAATGTAGCTGTTATGATTGTATTTGTTGCTATGCTATCAGGAGGTAATACAGGCTCTACCTCTGGTGGAATTAAAAGTATACGACATATTATATTTTTAAAAAATATATTCTTTGAAATCAAAAGGTCTCTGAGACCAGACACAATTTCTTCTATATTCATAGATAATAAAAAAGTTAGTAATGCTACAATTCGTTCTGTTTTTGGTTTTCTATCACTATTTGCAATGACAGTTTTTATAACAATGGCTTATCTCTATGCAAGAGGATATGATGAGATGAGTTCTCTCTCAACAGCCATCTCAATGGTAGGTAATATTGGTCCAGGGTTTGGGCTTACAGGTCCAGCCGAAAACTACAGTTTTTTTACTTGGTATGACAAAATTGTTCTTAGTTTTGCAATGATTATTGGCAGACTTGAATGTTATACAGTTTTTATAATTTTTTCATTATCTTTTTGGAAAAAATTCTAGGTGAGTTTTAAAAAGTTTCATCAACAATTTGCTTTTTTTGATATTCAAGAAAGTATTGAATTTTACTCTATTTTTGATGGGCATCCTTTTTTAAAATATATAAAACTTGATGAGAATTTAGAAACATGCATTCAACTAAACATAATTGATAGAATAACTGAATTAAAACCATACTTTGTATATGATGAAGATGTGAGTTTTCAAAATGATTTAGAGTCTATTCTCATTCGCTTAGCTATTGGAGATAGAAAAAGCTATACGGTTTATAAAAAAGCTAATATTTCACAAGTAAGAGGGCGAGCTATATACAAAGCTCTTTTTGAAAAAAACATCATAAAAAAAGAAAAAAGCCGTGAAAAACCAATAAGGGAGTTTAAAGGGCAACTTATAAAAAAATCTCTTCGTAAATACGAGATACAAGACAAAATTCATTTTAGTAACAATTTTACTCGTTTTTGGTTTACTTTTATAGCTCCACATCTTTATAAGTCTTTACATGTAGATAAAATCATGCAAAGTATAGAGCAATATATAAGCCTAACTTTTGAAGAACTTAGCAATGAACTTATCATACATAAATATGGGAAACAGAACATCATTAACTTTGGGAGTTATTGGGATAAAAGCATTGAAATTGACCTGCTTATTGAGACAAAAGATGGTACAATAATCGCCGGTGAAACCAAGTGGAAAAACCATAAAGTATGTAAAAATATACTAAAAACACTACAAAAAAAATGTGAACGAGTAGAACTTGGTGCTTCTAAGTTTGTACTGTGTTCTAAAAGTGGCTTTAGTAAAGAGCTAAAAAGTAAAAAAAGTGACGAAATAATGTTATTTGAATTAAAAGATTTTGAGGAGTTGTATTGATAGACGAGAGCCTATTAAATAGTCTAAGTAATAAAGAAAAAGAGATATTTAAAAAAGGTTTGGAAGACCTAATAAACCAAACCTATGTCATAGAAGATGAGTATAAACAACTAAACAAATCTTACACTTCACTTCAAGATTTTATAGCTCAAATCATAGAAGTCCAACCAAATGCACTTTGGGTTTTAGATGAGAATGGCGAAATTTTTCTACAAAACAGTGAAGCTAAAAAGATAACAGGACTTTTAAAGTATATAGATGATAGTTCAAAAAGTACTTATGAAATAGAGCATAAAGGCAACTTCTACCTTGTTAAAGTCGCTTTCCAAGAAGATAAGACCATCATCAGTGCAACTGATATCACAGAAGAAAAAAGAAAAGATAGGCTCGCTTCAATGGGACAAGTAGCAGCTCACCTCTCTCATGAGATAAGAAACCCTATTGGTTCAGTATCACTTCTGGCTTCAACACTCTTTAAAAAAGTAGATATCAAAAGTAAACCTCTTGTTTTGGAAATACGAAAAGCAATATGGAGAGTTGAGAGAATCATAAAAGCTACTCTTCTTTTTACAAAAAGTCTTCAACCAAACTTTCAATACTTCTACTTAGATAAACTAAATGAAGAGTGTGAATTAGCAGTAGAACAGTACACTTTTTCAAAAGATATATATTTTACATTTGATTTTCCTCATACTCAAATAGAAGGTGACTTTGAGCTTCTTGTTTTAGTTCTTCAAAACTTTATCTTCAATGCAATTGATGCCATAGAAGAAGATGAAAACGAAAATGGAAAAGTAAGCATTATCTATAAAAATGAGGCAATATACATAACAGATAGTGGGAAAGAGATAGAGAATGAAAATATACTATATGAGCCATTTAAGACCACAAAAATAAAGGGACATGGGCTAGGGCTTGCTCTATCTTTACAAATAATTAAGGCTCATTCAGGCATGATTACACTACTTGAAGATACCAAAGGCTTTAAAATTACTTTACAAGGAAAAGTATGATAAAAGAAAGCTTAAAAATTTTCATTTCTGATTTGAAAAACTCTTCAAAAGATTTGCTTCCTATCGTCGCCGTTGTTGCATTTTTCCAGATTTTTGTTATTCAAAAGACTCCAGATGATTTAATATCTATCTGTATTGGTCTAGCTATAGTTGCCATTGGTTTGGCACTTTTTATACGTGGACTTGAAATAGGTATATTTCCAGTAGGAGAAAATTTAGCAAATGACTTCGCAAAAAAAGGCTCGGTATTTTGGTTACTTACATTTGCATTTTTAATTGGTTTTTCAACAACCATAGCAGAACCAGCCCTCATAGCCATAGCAAATAAAGCTTCTGTTATTAGTGATGGAAGAATTGATGCTTTTTATCTTAGACTAACCGTGGCATTTTCTGTTGGATTTGCTATAGCACTTGGAGTATTTCGTATACTTGTAGGTCATCCTGTACAGTATTACATCATAACTGGTTACATCATAGTAGTTAGTGTTACCTTTTTTGCTCCTGTTGAGATAATAGGATTAGCTTACGACAGTGGTGGAGTTACGACTTCAACAGTTACTGTTCCACTCGTCGCGGCACTAGGAATTGGACTGAGCTCAAGCATTAAAGGTAGAAACCCTGCCATAGATGGTTTTGGTTTAATTGCTTTTGCTTCACTAACTCCTATGATATTTGTTCAAGTATTTGGGATTATAGTATATAACTTTGGTTCAACTGGTGAAACTGCGGTACTTGCTTCGGGAACAGTTCAAGCAGTAGTAGAAAGATTTGGTATGTACAATCTTCTTCTCGAGTTTTTAGGAGTTATCAAAGATGTTGCACCAATTCTCTTGGTCATAGCATTTTTTCAATACCTTATCATCAAAAAGCCTATTCCACATCTAAAAAAAGTCATAGTTGGTGTTGTTTTACTTATAATAGGACTTGATGCTTTTATAGTCGGTCTAGAGCTTGGTCTTTTCCCTATTGGAGAGAGTATAGCTTATGCACTTACAGGGATGGGAAACAACTACCTTATCTACCTTTTTGGTTTTATGATAGGTTTTTCGACTACTATGGCTGAACCTGCTCTTATAGCAATTGCTATGAAAGCAAGTGAAATAACAAAAGGAAATATAAACCAAAGTACACTAAGAATTGCAGTAGCATTTGGTGTTGCTTGTGGTATATCACTTGGAGCTTTTAGACTTGTAAGTGGAACCCCACTTCATTACTACATCATAGCTGGCTACATAATTGTTGTAGTCATGACATTTTTTGCACCAAAGTACATAGTTCCTATTGCTTACGATAGTGGAGGAGTTACAACTTCGACTGTTACAGTTCCGCTAGTTGCTGCTCTTGGACTAGGACTTGCAGAAAATATACCAGGCAGAAATCCTCTCATAGATGGTTTTGGACTTATAGCCTTTGCGTCACTGTTTCCTATGATAACAGTTATGGGTTATGGAATAATCGCACAATACCAAAATAATAAGAAAAAATTAAACAAGGAGAATGCATGAGATTTGTAGCATTGATAGCTATTGTTCCTGATTCAAAAGAGGAAATGGCAGTTGATATAGCTAAAAAAGCTGGAGCCGGCGGGGTTACCATTTTTAATGGAAAGACTATAGGACTTGAAGAGAAAAAAGTGTTTTTTGGATTAACTTTAGAAGAAAATGTCTCAGCACTTCTTTTTATACTTCCAGAAAAACTAAGTATGAAAGTTTTTAAAGCGTTTAGAAAAGAACCTGAGTTACACAATGACGAGAATGCAAACGGCATGGTTTTCACTTTTCCTCTTTCACACCTTTCTGGTATGGAGAGTAAAGAAGTCGAACTGTTCGAAAAAGAAATATTAGAGGAGTTATAATGTTAGTTAAAGAAGTAATGGTAGAAGTAGAAAAAATAGTAAAAGTTTCCCCAATGATGCCTGTGCGTGAAGCACTAAACATAATGAGAACAAAAAAAGTTAAATCTTTAGTAGTAGATAAACTAAAACCGCATGATGCATACGGTCTGCTTACATATAAAAATATACTAACATCAATCATAGCAAATGATGGTGATATAGATTTATTAAGAGTATATGATATCTATTCAAAACCAGCTTTTCAAATTTCTGAGCAGCTTGATGTAAAGTATGCTGCACAAATAATGGTAAAAGGTGGTGTTAAAAGACTACTTGTTATAGATAACAATGAACTTGAAGGAATCCTTACAATGACAGATATGCTCGGTGTTTTATTAGAGAGCGTAAATGAAGTAGAAGATAGTTAAAAAAACAAAGGCACTTTTAAAAGTGCCTTTACATGTAGACTATTTTAGTAACTCCATAAGAGTATATTTCATATTTTTATCACACTTTTCACCCATCTTGTCTTGTTCTCTTAAAAGCCACTCTAAGTAACCTCTGTCAGTTTGAAAAATATCTTCTAAACTCATTCCTCTGTACTTTCCAAAAAGAAACATTTTCACTTTTACTGGTTCACTTGAAAGCTCTACAAGTTTGCTCATGACTTCTTGATTTTTGAGATTATAAGTTTCTTTAGCTCTAAAGAAAAGTGCTTTTAAAAACATTTTTAGTACCAAAACATCGCCGATAGCATCATGAGCTTTGACTTCAACACCATATTTTTTTGCTTCGTCACTCTCTTCTTCTTTTGAAAAAAGCTTATATCTGAAAGTTTGAAGTTTATAGTTAGGAACTATATTGTTATCCTTATCCAAGATCTCCTCTTCAATCAAATCTTCTTGACCAAGTCCCGCACTTACATGAGGTACTTTCACATCATAAAGGTGCATAGCACACTTCAAAGTATCTATTAGTTGGTATTCATTTTTAAAATTATGTTTTTCTAACATACCCAAATCAAATGGTAGATTATGTGCTATAAGATAATTGTCTCCATTATTTAACTCGTTCAAATCATTCCAAAACTCTGTTTTATCAAAAGAGTTTTTACCTTCAAGCTCAACTTGCCTTATTCCATGAGTACTCATCGCTTGAAGTTTGATTGGAATTCTAGATGAACACAACTCATCATAAACGCCTTTTTTATATAGCTCTCCCTTAGTATCGGTTATGATAGCTCCTATTTGGATTATCTGGTCTTCTACTTCTATGCCTGTTGTCTCTGTATCAAAAAATATATTATATGCCACTATCTTACCTCCAAAATTTTACAATTACACAAATCATCGCTCTCATATACAGTCATATCTCCTGCTCTTAAACCAGGAACGGGAAAAACTCTAACAGTAAGTGGTTTGTTCAAACGAAAAGCCATAGTTCCAGTGTCTCTCATAAGAGCATTGAGTTTTTCTATGCTAGTATCTCCAGGGATTGGAACAGTATCTAGTCCTATGCCGCAAACTGAGCTATATGTGAGAAGTGAGCGTATATCAAACTCACCTTTTATAGTTCCCTTTGCTAAACCACTGTCTTCTGTAACAGCTAACATAAGTCCTGAAAAACCAACTAACTCTATGTTTTTCAAAGACTTAAATACTTTTGTTAAAATCGAACTTGCCTCAACACTTCCACTAGCTCCAAAGTACTCTACCCCTAACTCTTCATAAACTTCGCACATACTTGAGCAGTTTTTTGATGGGGCAGCTGAACTGTCCATTCCTCTAAAAACAAACGAGCTACTCTCAAAACCATCAATTATGTTTTTTATCTCATCAACATGATACTGCAAAGCTTCACTCATAACTTCATAGTATTTTTTAAATTTTTCATTATGATTTAAATCTTTACATGTAGAGTTAAACTCTTTTAACACAGATACCAACAAATCAGGAGTTTCAAGCCCTACAACATAACAGTTTTCATCACTGCTATTGTGATAAGAAGCAGGAAAATAAGGTATCAAAGGTTTGCAGTTAAAATTGACTGTAAAATTAAAGTTGCCCTCTCCTCTTGGAGTGATTTTGCTTATCTCATTTACCGCAAGTGAAGAGTAGTTTATAAGCTCATTATCTAGTACTCCAAACTCATCTAAGGGAACATTAACACAAGCGTTACATAAGTCTCCAAAGTCACGTATGAGTTCTGGAAGAAGTGCAATCTCCTCTTTTGTTTTTGCTTCACCTATGGCAAATCTGATTCTAAGATTTTGAACATCAAGAGAATTTAGTATGTCACTTAAAAACTGCAAATCTTTTGTCGCGCTTTTTAAATTTGTAGTATCTAAATACTCTCCAAAAGCATTAGTAACTATTCTTATAGATTGTACTTCATAACTATTTTGCATAAACTTACTTGCTAAGTCATTACAAAATACCGAGGCTTTTAAAATCTCATTTTCCCAAGTTTCTCTTTCTTTTGTCAAAGTCAAAAACGTAGTAACTGTTCTTACTTTACAAAGATTTTTGTTTGTTTTAATCATATTTTTTCTTTTGACGAAGTTTTGTAACTTGTTCTCCACCTATACCCCAATTGTCAGTTTCTACTTCCTCTATTACTACAAATGTAGTTGCTGGATTTTTATTCAATACTTTTTGAAGTAACTCAGTTACTCCTGAAATAAGCTCAGCTTTTTGTTCAGAAGTTACTCCTTCGTTTGTAACTTTTATATTAACGTATGGTATATTATCTCCTTTTTATTTTATAGGCTTTGACGTATCATAGACTAGTTCATAATAACTATTGTTGTTAAATTCAAACTCTTTTATAACTGTTAAACCTAGTTTTTTAGTGTGAGCAGCAAATGATCTTGGATTTATTTTGTTCACAAATGTGACTAAG
>DQTM01000054.1 GCA_015662785.1 Sulfurospirillum arcachonense
CTAGTTTAGCTGGACTACCCACAATGAGAGAACGTGGAGGGAATTTTTTGCCTTTTGTTACAAGTGAATTTGCTCCCACTATAGACTCTTCTCCTATGACAGCACCATCAAGTATAGTCGCACTCATCCCAATTAAACATGCATTTTTGATTTCACAGCCATGAAGCATAACTCTATGACCTATAGTAACGTCATCTCCTATAACAGTAGGATTACCATCACTTTTGTCATCTTTTGTAAAGTGAGTGACATGAAGCATACTTAAATCTTGTATATTTGTGCGTTTCCCTATTGTAATGAAGTGTATATCTCCTCTAACAACACACCCAAACCATATAGAACTATCTGCCCCAATCTCAACTTCACCTATAACATCTGCACTAGGAGCGATGAAAACCGTATCGTCTATCTGTGGGGTTTTACCTTCAAATATCATTAACTCTCCTTAAATAGTTTTCTTGCCAAATGCTCAGCTTTGCTTGATGATGTATCTTTTTTCATGGTTTTATATATTTTGTTCATATACTCTTCTAAAATTACTTGATTATTTATAGTTTTATCTTTACCTTTTTCAACTTTTGCATACTCTCCATCATGTCTTAGATTCCAACTTAGAGAATTGTCTGTGATTTGAAGTTTAAGCATCTCAAAAAGCTTTTCTTGTAGAGACTTTTCATATATAGGAGTCATGAGTTCAAGTCTTCTCTCCAGGTTTCTTGGCATACAATCAGCACTAGATATAAAAAGTGTTGGCTCTGAATTTTTAAAGTAAAATACTCTAGCATGTTCAAGATACTTTCCTATGATACTTTTTACTTTTATAGTTTCGCTTAGTCCCTCTATGTTTGGACGAAGACAACATATACCTCTAACTATAAGGTCTATTTTTGTACCAGCTTTAGATGCGTTATAGAGTGCTTTTATGACATCTGTATCAACTAAAGCATTCATTTTTAGTATGATATAACCATCTTTTCCCATTTTTGCTTCTGCGTTGATGAGCGAGATAAGTTTTGGTTTTATCTGGGTTGGTGACATCTTTAAATCTGTAAGTTTTTTGTTTTTTGAAAAACCTGAGAGTATATGAAAAAATGTAGTAGTATCTTTAGCAAAAGTATCTCTACATGTAAGAAGGCTAACATCAGTATATATTTTTGCAGTTGATGCATTGTAGTTGCCAGTTCCAAGGTGCATATAGAATTTTAATACACCAGATTCTTGACGAATGACTTGGGCTACTTTTGCGTGTATCTTGAAACCGGGAATTCCATAAATAACATGCGCACCAGCTTGTTCTAGTGCTTTTGCCCAGTGAAGGTTGTTCTCTTCATCAAATCTAGCTTTAAGCTCAACCATAACAGTTACTTGTTTTCCATCATTTGCAGCATCTATCAAAGCTTGTATGATTTGTGAATTTTTCTCTACTCTGTAAAGTGTAGTTCGTATAGATACAACATTAGGGTCTTTTGAAGCTTCTCTTAGTAGTTTTGTAACAGTGTCAAAACTTTCATACGGGTGTAACAAAAGGGCATCTTGTTTAGCAATAATTTTAAATATAGACTCATTTTTACTAAAAGGAGGTAATATTTTTGGGCTGTACGGTTGCAGTGTTAGATATGAAAAATCTTTATTATTAGTAATTTGCCAAAGAGCTCCAAGGTTCAATGGTATATTGTATTCGTAAATATCTTTTGAGAAAATCTGCATATGTGAATTAAGAAATTTCATTAAATCTTCATCTGCATTTTCTTCTATTTCAAGTCTTACAAAAGCACCACGTCGACGTAGTTTAAGCCCTTGTTCCATGATCATCATAAAATCATCAGCTTCCTCTTCTTCTATAACCATATCAGCATTTCTTGTAACTCTAAAAGCTGCAGATGATATGAGTGTATATCCAGGAAATATCTCTTCAGCATGTTTTTTTACAATGCTCTCTACAGGAATATATATATTGTCTCTTACTTGGTAAAAACGAGGAAGAACTCTAGGAATTCTTATCATACCGTACTTGAAGTTTCCTGACTCTTTTTCATCTTGGAGTTTAACTGCTAGTGAAAAACTAAGATTGTTTAGATGGGGAAAGGGGTGTGTTGCATTTACTGCAATAGGAACAGACACTGGAAGGATATTTGAGAAAAAATACTCATCAGCAATTTTTTTGTTATCACGATCAAGATTTTCATAATCTGTTATAAAAAGATTCTCTTCTTCAAGTTTTTGAATTATTGAATTGTAGTTATCTTGCAAAATATTTTTTTCATTTGAAAGATAGTTTCTGATTTCTCGTAGTTGTTCTAATGGCGTTATTTCATCGTTACCAGTTACTATAACACCAGCTGAAAATAGTTGTTTTAGACCAGCAACTCTAATCATATAAAACTCATCAAGATTAGTAGCATAAATAGCTAAAAATTTAAGACGTTCTAGTATGGGAAGGTCTTTTTTAGTAGATTCATTTAACACTCTTGTGTTAAATCTTAACCAAGACAACTCTCTGTTAATAAAGTTTTTAGGGTCGCTGATGCTAGGCATATCTTACCTTTGTGCTGTTTTTTCTTATTTTACCACAATTTTCTTAGTTTTGCTATGTCATCCCGTAGTTTTGCTGCCTTTTCAAACTCTAAAGACTTAGCTGCTTCGTGCATTGCTTTTGTCATTTCCTTTAGAATTTTTTTCTTTTCACTGGGGGGAATTTTATCTTTTTTATCCATCTTGTTAAAAAGTTCACCCATATCTTCTACTTTTAGATTTTCATCTAGTAGTCTTGTTGTTGATTGGGGGGTTATATTGTGTTTTTTGTTGTGTTCTTCTTGTGTTTTTCTTCTTTCCTCAGTCAGTTCTATGGCGTATTTCATAGAGTCTGTTATGCGTTTTGCAAACATAATAACTCTGCCATTTAGGTTTCTAGCAGCTCTTCCCATAGTTTGAACTAAGCTTGTTCTACTTCTCAAAAATCCCTCTTTGTCAGCATCAAGAATTGCTACAAGTGAAACCTCTGGTAAGTCTAAACCCTCTCTAAGAAGATTGATTCCTATAAGCACATCAAATTCACCAAGTCTTAAACCTCGTATGATTTGATTTCTCTCAATCGCATCTGTATCGGAGTGCATATACTTGACTTTTAGTCCAAGTTCGGCGTAGTAACGACTTAGCTCTTCGCTCATTTTTTTTGTTAGTGTTGTTACTAAAACTCTCTCATTTTTAGCAATGGTTTTTTTTATCTCATCAAATAGAGTTTCAACTTGAAATTCACTATCAAGTATCTCTACTTTTGGGTCAAGTAGCCCTGTTGGTCGTATGATTTGCTCAGCCGTGTTTTCGCCACTAAGCTCAAGCTCTAGAGGACTAGGGGTTGCTGAAACAAAAAGAAATTGTGTTTTTTTGTTTATGAACTCATCAAACATCAAAGGGCGGTTGTCTAGTGCACTTGGAAGTCTAAAACCGTACTCCACTAAAACCTCTTTTCTACTTCTATCTCCTGCAAACATGCCACGAAACTGTGGAAGACTAACGTGAGATTCATCGACTATAACCAAAAACTCTTTTCCAATAGCTTCAAAGTAATCAAACATAGAAAAGGGAGTCTCACCCTCTTTTTTGCCTGTTAAGTAGCGTGAGTAGTTCTCAACACCCTTACAAGCCCCCGTTGCTTGCATCATCTCCAAGTCAAATTCAACTCTACTCTTTAGACGTTGGTACTCTACTAACTTGTCTTCTTTTTGTAAAAACTCTAATCTTTTTCCTAGTTCATCTTCAATGTGCTTTATAGACTCAGTAAGACGAGTCTGCCCAACTATGAACTGGTTAGTTGCATAGATGACAACTTTTTTTAAATCTTCAAGTTTTTTATTGTTTAGCGTTTCAAAATAGTAAATACTCTCAACTTCATCTCCAAAAAACTCGATACGAACAGCTTCTTCTTCGTTGTAAGCAGGGTGAATGTCAACTACGTCGCCACTAACTCTAAAACAACCTCTATCAAAAAAGTTGTCGTTTCGTTTGTAGCCCATATCTACGAGTTGAAGAAGTAGTTTTTTCTGGTTTATCTCTTGCCCAACTTCTATGGCTTGAACCATCTCCCTATACTCAGCGGGATCACCTAGTCCATAGTTGGCTGAAACAGAAGCTACACAGATGACATCATCAAAACTCAAAAGAGAAGTAGTCGCACTAAGTCTAAGTCGTTCAAGTTCGTCGTTTATAGAGCTATCTTTCTCAATGAAAAGGTCGCTTCTAGGTATGTAAGCTTCAGGCTGATAGTAGTCGTAGTAGCTTATGAAGTATTCAACATGATTTTTAGGAAAAAAGCCACGAAACTCCGAGTAAAGTTGTGCCGCAAGTGTTTTGTTATGTGTCATAATGAGTGTTGGCATCTGCAACTTAGCTATGATTTTAGCCATAGTAAAAGTCTTACCACTTCCCGTTACACCTACTAAAGTCTGATACTGATTACCTTTTTTTATAGAAGCTGTTAGTTTTTCTATAGCTTGAGGTTGGTCACCAGCTGGAGAAAATTTGCTATTTAGTTGAAAATTTGCCATTAATAAGATTTTTGCCTGAAAACTGTTAATACATGTATATTGTTGTTTATAACTTTAAAAACTATAGTGTACTTTTTATGTATCAAATCTTTTGTATTTTGATCGTCTGTATAATAACTATTTCTACATCGATAAGGCACACTGTCTAGAGATTGAATTTTTTTTTGAAGTTCTAAGATAAAGTTTTTTGCTTTTGGTTGGGAGTCATTTTTACATATGTATTTATAAATATTTAGTAAATCTTGCTTGGCTTCATCTTCTACTATGATATTGAATGTCATTAATTTTCTAATATCTCTTTTATTGCTTGGTTTAAAGGAGTTCCATTCATTTTAGATATATTGTTTACTGCATTATTTACTTTTTTTTGAGCTTTTTCAAAAGTTATACTAGGATATTCATCTCTTTTGATCAATATTTTATTTTTTGGTAGTTCATTCACAAATTTCATAAGTTTATCAACTAGGCTATCATCTACTTCTAAGTGTATTGTTTGCATAAATCATCCTTTATTTAATAATTATACCAAAAATTCAATTTATTTTGTTACAATTATGAAAGATTAAATTTAGGAATTAAAATGTTTGAAGAATTAAAAGAAGAAATTACAGTAAATAGATTGTCAGAAAAAGTAAATGACCTGCTAGTTAGATTTGAAGAGATGAAATCTCAAAACAATACATTGAGACAAGAGGTAGTTACTCTAAAAGCACAACATGAAGCAAAAAATATACAGATTGAGAAGCTTGAAGATGATTTGATGAACAAAGACATAGAGTCTGATGATATTCTCTCTAAGATTGAGGAAGTTCTCAAAAGATGAGTAAACTAACCGTCTCTATAGGCTCAAAAGATTTTGATATAACACTTGATGAAGAGTTTTCTAAATTCTTTGAAAAGGATTTCAAAGATACTTTTAGCGAAAAAAACAGAATAGAGACAAAAGAGCTTTTATGGGCTTATGTACAAAAAAGTTATGATGAGTACCTGAATAAGCAAGAGTATAAAAAGATGGTAGATAAGATTGATGAAGTTGTTTAAAAACTAATTAACTAAAATGTAGGTATTGAATTATTTTTCTTTTTATTGTATAGTTTAATTAATGGAATTTGATACAAACCCTTTTTTAGACTGACTATCTAAAAGGCAACACTAAGGACTAGAGCTTAACGGCTTTAGTCCTTTTTTTTTGCTTATGCAAAAGGTGAGGAGTGGGTGGGAGTGTTATCTTAGGAGGGAAGTATTGAATTTCCAGAGAGTAGTCGTCATACTCTTAGTTATATCTTTTTGCTTTGCAAAAAACAGCATGTCCCGCAGGTTTTTGGTTGCAGATTATTTACTTTAAGCTACTCTTTACATGTAAAGGAGTAAAATAATAGCTATAGGTTGATAAGTGTATCAATCAAATTAAACAAAGGAGTAAACCATGAAAAAAGGTTTTACTATGATCGAATTAATTTTCGTAATCGTTATTTTAGGTATTTTGGCGGCAGTTGCCATTCCAAGACTTGCTGCTACTAGAGATGATGCAGTTGCTGCTACAATTAAA
>DQTM01000286.1 GCA_015662785.1 Sulfurospirillum arcachonense
AGAAGATTGGTTAAAAAACTAGGTGAGCTAAAGGCATCTACATGTAAAAGTTTGTGTGGTCTTTTACAAGAGATGTTTGTTTACTAAACCAATAAGTAGTATTTAGTTATAATACCGCTTTTATTTGGAGAAAAGATGAATAAAACAGAAACTTTGTTTCGTGCTTCAGTCGCGAGGAATTTTTGCTGGACTTGTTCAGTAAAAAGGGGACAGTAGGATGAATAATTATATACTGAAGATAGATTGTGCAGATGCAAAAGGGCTCATTTATAAGATTTCAGATGTTATCTTTAAAAGTGATTTGAACATTGTAAAAAATGATGAGTTTGTTGATAGTGAAAATAGTAAGTTTTTCTTTCGTGCGATTGTTAGTGGTGATATAGAAAATGGTAACTTAGTAGGAAAACTAAAAGAGGTTATGCCTACTGATGCCAACATAGAATTAACTAAAAAAAGAAGAAAAAAAATAATCATCATGGCAACAAAAGAGTCACACTGTTTAGGTGATTTACTTTTAAAAGAGTATAGCGATGACCTCAATGCTGAAGTTGTGGCTGTTGTGTCAAACTATGACTATCTAAAAGAGCTTGTGAGTAAGTTTGATATACCTTTTCATCATGTTTGCCACGAGGGATTGAATAGATTAGAACATGAGAAAAAAGTTTTGGAAGTTTTACAAGACTATGAGTGTGATTATATAGTTTTAGCTAAATATATGAGAATACTCTCAAGTGATTTTGTCAAACATTTTAATGGAAAAATGGTTAACATTCATCACTCATTTTTGCCAGCTTTTGTTGGAGCAAATCCATACAAACAAGCATTTGAGCGAGGTGTCAAGACTATAGGGGCTACTGCTCACTTTGTGACAAATGACCTTGATGAAGGACCTATTATATCTCAAGATGTTATCAATGTAACTCATGAATTTTCATGGAGAGATATGCAAAAAGCTGGACGTAATGTAGAAAAAGTTGTTCTTTCAAATGCACTAGATTTAGTTCTTGAAGATAGAGTTTTTGTTTCAGCTAATAAAACGGTAATTTTCTAATGTTTAATGTGGTTTTAGTTCACCCACAAATCCCGCAAAATACGGGAAGTATAGGACGTTTATGTGTAAATTGTGATAGCAAGCTTCACATTGTAAAACCAACTTGTTTTGAGATAAATGATAAAAATGTAAAAAGAGCAGGGTTAGATTATTGGGACTTACTTGATGTGACTGTTTGGGAGAGTTTAGATGACTTTTTAGCAGCCCATGGAGACAAAAAAGATAGTTTTTACTTTGCTACTACTAAAACAGATAAGCCATATTTTGATGCTGAGTTTAAAAAAGATGATTTTATTTTCTTTGGGGGAGAGTCAACTGGACTTCCAATGGAGCTTATGAAAATTAAGTGGGAAAATGCAGTTACAATTCCTATGGGTAAAAATGGAAGAAGCTTGAATCAAGCGGTATCTGTAGGCATTGTCCTTTATGATGCTATACGCCAAAACTACGCAGATTTTAAATGATATATGACATAGCTATAATTGGGGCAGGTGCAAGTGGGCTTATGTCTGCTTCACAACTTCCAACTAAAAGTATAGCTATTATTGATTCAAACTCTAAAATTGGTTTGAAGATTTTAGCAAGTGGTGGTGGTAAGTGTAATGTTACAAATAAAAACGTAACTAGTGATAACTATCTTGGAGATAAAAACTTTGTACAAAAAACATTAGATGGTTTTACTTCAAATCAACTTTTAGAGTTTTTAGATAAGTTTCAGCTAAAACTTGAAGAAAGAAAGTATGGACAATACTTTTGTAAAAAATCAGCTAAAGACGTGGTGAGTATATTTGAAAAACTAACTTCTCATTGCCACTTTTTTATGAATTCAAAAGTTTCAAAAGTTTCAAAAGTTGAGTTTAAAAATCATTTTACAATTAAAACTCAAAACAAAACAATAGAAGCAAAAAAACTGATTGTAGCAAGTGGTGGTATAAGTTATACTAGCATAGGTGCAAGTCCCATAGGCTATGAGATAGCAAAAAGCTTTGGTCATAGTGTGGTAACTCCTGCACCTGCTCTTGTAGGACTTACGGTTCAAAAAGATCAGTTTTGGATGAAAAATCTTAGCGGTATTTCTTTTAATGTTAAATTAAGTATAGAAAATAAAACTCTGGAGAGTGATTTACTTTTTACTCACAAAGGTATAAGTGGTCCTGTAGTTATGAGTGGCTCACTTTATTGGAAAAAAGGAAAAATGGCACTTGACTTTTTACCAAGTAGTGATTTAAGCAAACTTTTAGATAAGAAGTCAAAAAAACAGATAAGCTCACAACTTCCTTTGCCAAAGAGATTTGTTTTAGAGTTTTTACAATCTATACATGTGGAAGACAAACAGATAAACAAACTAAAACTTGATGAGTTAGAAAAGCTTCAAGTTTTGAAAAACTATGAGTTTGCACCAGCTGGAAACTTTGGCTTTTCAAAAGCAGAAGTAACAAAAGGCGGAGTTTGTACAGACGAGATAGACAACTTAACATTTGAGTCAAAACTCCAAAAAAACCTATTTTTTATAGGTGAAGTCTTGGACGTAACAGGTGAGCTTGGCGGTTACAATTTTCAGTGGGCATTTGCCTCAGCAGTAGCATTAACGAAAGGAATAAAATAGTGGTAAAAGTACAAGATTTAATAGACGGACATGAAAATTTTAAGGGAAGAAAGTTTAAAAAGTATGAAGATAAGTTTTTAGATTTAGTTAAAAATGGTCAAAAAGCAAAAGTGCTTTTTATCGCTTGTAGTGACTCAAGAGTTGACCCAGTTCTTATAACAAACTCTGACCCAGGGGACCTTTTTGTTCTTAGAAACATAGGAAATTTTGTTCCTCCATTTTCTCCTGATAACGATTACCACGCAACTGCTGCTGGTATTGAGTATGCAACGCATGTTTTAAGGGTTACAGATATCATTATTTGTGGGCATTCTCACTGTGGGGCTATTAACAGTCTTTATCAAGATATAGATAGTATAAATCTTCTACATGTAAAGAGGTGGTTAGATTTGGGAGTAGAAGCAAAAAAACATGTAGAAAATAGCATAATCAGTGATGCTTCACAAGAGGAAAAACTAGAACTTACTGAGAAAGTTTCTGTAGTTTTTCAAATGAAAAACATACTTTCATACCCTCAAGTAAAGCAAAGAGTTGACTCTGGAAAGTTATCGATTCGTGGTTGGTACTATAAGCTAGAGACTGGAGAGCTAGAGTACTTTTGTGATAAAGAGAGAGAATTCTTACCAATGGCATAATGAAATTTTTAATTCTTTTTTTTATTCCTTTAATCATTTATGCAAAACAATTTAGTATTGCATCTTTTAACGTAGATAATTTATTTGATACAAAAAAGAGCGGTTATGAGTATAAAGAGTATGTTCCAAACTCAAAAAGTGGCTGGAGTGAAAAGATGCTCTCAATCAAAATCAAAAATCTTGCACGTATTATCAAAGATATAGATGCCGATATAATCTCTCTCCAAGAGGTAGAAAATAGAGATGTTTTAAAAAGACTCAATTTAGCTCTTAGAAAGAAAAAATACCCTTACATGTACAGCTCTTTTAAAAGAAAAGGGCTTGATATAGTTTTACTTTCAAGATACCCCATAAGAGAGCACAATTCATACAATATTTTAAAAAGATTTAGACCTATTCATAGAGTTGTTATAGATATTGAAGGTTTACATGTAAGCATTTTTATGAATCATTGGCCATCATATAGTCACCCTGTTAAAACCCGCATGAAGTTTGCAAAAAAACTAAAATCTCTTTATGAAAAAGAGAAAAACTATATACTTTTAGGAGATTTTAACTCTCCACTTCAAAAAAATGAAAAAGGCTGGGGTAAAGAGATAGCTTTAGTCTCAAAAAACAATCATAACCTCTGGTTTGATACCCCATATAGTGATAGATATTCTTATAAGTTTTACAAAATAAGAAATGCAATAGACCACATAATAGTTTCAAAATCTTTATATGAAAGATATAAAATAGGTTCATTTCAAGTTCACAGATTAGATTATGCTGTAGATAAATATGGTAATGCAAAAAGATGGCAAATTTCAAACAAAGGTAGAGGAAAACACTTAGGCATTGGATATAGTGATCACTTTGCTATTTCGGCAGTTTTCACTACGAATAAACAAAAGGTTTTATACCCAAAAGAGATAACTATAAAAAAATTACTCCAATATGACGGAAGAGTAAATTATCTTTTAAAAAATGTTATGGTTATAACCAAAAGTAAGTATGGTGTTGTAATTGAGGATAAAAATAGAGATACAATTTATATATACAGACCAGATTGTAATTTGGAAATTGGAGAGATTTACTCTTTACATGTAAAGAAGTTAGCAACGTATAAAGGCAAAAAGGAGATTATTTTGCAAGAACTTTTTACGGAGTAAAATCAAAAAGAGTATAATGCTGATATGAAAATAAATATTCAAATATAGGAATAATATGAATACTTTTAAAAAAGTTTTAGGTTTAGATGTAGGTTCAAATAGTATTGGTTTTTCACTTTTAGAATTAAGTGAAAAAGATAATGAGATAACTTTTAATGAATTAACCTCAAATAGTATAATTTTTTCAGAGCCATTTGATGCAAGTGATAGACGAGATGCAAGAAGTTCTAGGAGAAGAAATGAACGAAAAAGTGCAAGAAATAGAAATGCTAGAAATGTATTTATTGAGTTCAATATTGCTAATAAAAGATTTTTAAAAGATAGCACAAATTATTTAAATAGTTTCAAATTTGAAGATAATGATGTCTATAATATACGAGAAAAAGCAGTATTTGGGGCTAAACTCACAAAAGAAGAGTTTGTTTTAGCTACTTATTCTATATTGACTGATAGAGGATATAACAATATGTTTTCTATTTCAAATGAAGATGGTGTAATAAATGAAGCAGTGATTAAAAATAGCAAAGAATACTTAGAAAAGGACTATAAACTACCATCTATGGTTTTAACTGCACATAGAAAAGATTTAGAAAAAACTTATCAAAATATTCCTATTCGAAATAAAAAAGATGATTATCATAACTCATTAGATAGGGATATGCATATAGAAGAGTTCAAAAAAGTTGTATTATCACAAGCCAATAATCAAGATATATTTAAAAGTGTTGAAGATTGTGAAAGTTTTATATCCAAGATTACTGATGATAAATATAACTCTTTTTATCAAAGACCATTGAAAAGTTTTGAGGATATGGTTGAGTTTTGTTCTTTTTATGATGAATTTAACCCTAAAGGTTCTTACAAAAAAACACCATTAGCAAATGTTAGAAATATAGAACTAACTTTAAGACAAAAAATTGATAATTATGAGTGCATAGATGGAAAAACTGGAGAAATAAAAACTCTAAATAAAGATGATATAGATAAAATCATTGATTTTTGGATAAATAGACCATCTTCAAAAGAGATAAATGCAACCAATATTTTTAAATCTACTGGTTTGAAAAATATGAGATTAAATATAAGTGAACAATCGAGTCAAATAGTTTTAAATATTCAGGCACATAGAAATATATTAGAAGTTTTAAACAAATATAAGATAGATTTTCAAGATACTCAAAACGATTTTTATAATGAGGTCTTATTAGAGTTGCATTATTTTAAAAATCATAGTTCAAGGGTAGAACATATATATAAGATTGTTAAAAAATATGACTTAAAGTTAGATGAGAATTTTACTCAAGAGTTAGCAAATTTAACCAATATGGATGGTTTTGCATCTTTTTCTTTAGAATTTACAAATGAAGTTTTAGAAATAATGAAAATAGAAGATAAAATGCATAGTGAAGCATTGGAAAGCGTAGGGTATTATAGTAAGTATTTAGGTATGCCAACTTATGATTATCTTCCACCTTTAAATCCAACTAGAAAAGATATTGAGTGGCTCAAAGAAAATATCTCTTATTTTGATACTAAACATTTATTTTATCAACCTATGATGTCACCAAAAGTAAAAAGAGTTATATCTGTTTTACGAAAACTTATAAATGATATTATTAAAAGATATGGCAAGATTGATGAGATACGAATAGAAACTGCAAAAGAGATGAACTCAAAAACAGAAAAAGAAAAAATAGACAAAAACCAAAGTAAAGATAGAGCTAAAAACAAAGAAGCAATAGAACTTTTGAAAAATCACAATTTAAAAGAATCTACAAAAAATATTGAGAAAGCCAAACTTTGGAAAGAACAAGGTGGTGAGTGTTTGTATTCTGGCGAAGATATAACTATGGATGAAGCTTTTGATGAAAATGAAACAGAAGTGGAGCATTTTATACCAAGGTCTGTTATATGGATAAACTCTTACAAAAACAAGATATTAGTAAAGAAAAAATACAACCAAGATAAGGGTTCATTGCATCCAATTGAATATTTAAAATCAATCGGACAATGGGTAAATTTTCAAGGAAGAGTACAAAAAGTATATATGTCTTTTAATAAAAAAGATTGGTTAACAAAAGAAGATGTTATCGATAGTGTTATGGGAAAAGAGCATTGGCAAGATAGCTACCTCAATGATACAAGGTCAGCAACTAGAACTATACAAAAATATCTAAATCATTATCTATATCCAAATGAAATACTGTATGGAAAAGGTGAAAAAAGAAGTATATTTAGTGTATCTGGACGGGCGATTAGTGAACTAAAATATATGTGGGGTATCCATACTGTTATGCCAAAAAATGAAGATGGTAAAAAAGATAGAAATACTAACTATCATCACACTTTAGATGCTTTTGCAGTTGCTCTATGTTCAAATGCTGCGATAAGTACACTTCATAGTTACTTTAAGAAAAAAGAGAATAAATTTAAAACTAAAGCTTTAAAAGAGAAATTAACTACAAATATACCAAAATCTAAAAATGGTGTAAATGTAGTAGAGCATTTAAAATTATTAGTTAATAAATATGAAACCAATAAGCTATATGTATGCCCACATAACAAAAGAAAAACAAATATGAAAGGGTTTAAAGATGGCAATTTAAAGCTATATGTAAGAAAAGATAAAAATGACAATGAGATATTATCTGAGATGGAGAAAGTTAGTATAGATAGTAGTATTTTGATAAAAATTGTTGGAGGTTTTCCAAAACCTAGAAGTGATAAAGAAGTAATGGATTATATTGAAATTTTACAAGATAGACTTGATATGCAAAAGCAAAAAAAGATTATAGATGCTATAGAAATTTATGCTAAAGAGTTAATTTCTCTAAGAAGTAAAATAAATAGTGTTGAAGATGATATAAAAGAGTTGAAAAAAACTTTTAAAACAGGGAAACAATATAAAGACTATAACACCATTGTAAACGAATCTATCAAGCTATATACAGAACAAAATAAAACATTGGCAAGAGAGTTGCAAGAATTAAAATGTAGTTTTGTTATTAAAAATGGTAAAAGACAGACTGTAAAATCATTAAAACTACAAAAGATAAAAATAGAACAAACAAAAGCAGATGTAATTGTTTTTAAAGATAGGATTGAACGGTTGTCTGTATCTAACTTCAAAGAAGCAATAGATGATAAAGAACCATTCGTGATTAAAATGAATGAATCAACTTTAAATGTAGAGTTATTTAATACTGAAAAGCGAGGTCAAGCTATTGGATTAAATTATTTTAGTTCAATAGCAAATGACATAAGGACAAAGATAAATGATAAATTTGTAAAAGAGATAAAAAATAAAAGATGTGATTTGACTTTATATAAAAATGACATTATTAAAGTAAATAATACCAAAGAGTTAAAAGTTAAATATTATAAATTTAACGGTGGAGCGAATATTGCAGGTGGTAATAATAAATTAGAATTAAAAGGTATAAATAATAATTTAGATAAAAGATTGTTCATAACCTTAAATAAAACAACTATTGTTTCACTAATAAAAATAGACTTTTTTGGAAACATTACGGAGAGTTAAGCAAAATGATATATGAAAATGATTATAATTTGGTTGCTTCAAATATATCAAATGGGGATTTGAAAATTTTGGTTAAAGCAAGAGGTGTTTTCCCGAGCCTCACAAGGTTTATCCTTCAATTCGGGATTTTTTAATGTCTTTTAAACAAATATTTATTAAAAATAGATCTTACTTAAGCTATAAAAATAACTCTATGAGTGTTAAAAATGAATTTACAGATACTTTAGTCTCTCTTGATGATATAGATATAGTGATAGTTGAAAATCAACAAACAACAATAACCTCAGCATTACTTTCAAATATGGCAAAAGCAAATATATCTGTAGTTTTCATAGATAACAAACACAATCCATCAGCGATTTCAATGGGGCTGTATAAAAATAGCAGAACGTCTAAAATCCAAAAATCTCAAATATATATAAAAAAACCTAGACTAAATCGTCTTTGGCAAAGCATAATTTATAGTAAAATTCTAAATCAAGCAGATGTATTAAATACTGTTAAAAATGACACTTATTTATATTCGTTACTAAAAAGAATAACCTCTGGTGATAAAAAAAATATTGAAGCCGTAGGCGCATCTTATTATTTCAAAGAACTATTTGGAGAAAATTTTTATAGAAACCATACAGTAGACAATAGAAATATAGCTTTAAATTATGGTTACAGTATCATAAGGAGCTCGATAGCGAGATATATTATAGCTTATGGCTTGAACCCATCTTTTGGTATATGGCATAGTAGTGAATTGAATGCTTTTAACTTAGCAGATGATTTTATAGAACCATTTAGACCCATCGTAGACTTTTATGTTTTAAACAACATAAGTAAAAACAATCCAATATCTTCACAAAATAGACAAGAATTAGTAGGTTTACTTTACTATAAAGTTATAAATGCTCAAAATCAACAAACATCAGTTAATGAAGCTATTAAAAATATAGTAGCTTCATATCAATCTTTTTGTTTATACAAAAGAGATGATATAGAGTTGTTTATGTTGACTAAATGAGAAGCACAACTAGTGCAATAAGTGGAAACAGAAAAATGGTTTTGTTTGTGATGTTTGATATGCCAACAGAAACTAAAAGAGATTTGATAAGATATCGTAACTTTAGAAAAAAGCTTTTTGAATTAGGTTTTATAATGTTTCAATACTCTATATATGTAAGATTTTGTAGGAGTTTAGTAGTAGCACAAAAATATGAGAAAAAAGTAGAATTATCTGCATTGCCATTAAATGGCTCAATAAGAATCATAAAAATAACAGAAGCACAATACTTAAATATGAAAATAATAGAAAATTATCGTGAAAAACCGGAGAAAAAGATACTTGAACAGATACAAACAGTGATGGTTTTTTAGAGCAAATAGTTCTCTTAAACCCTTGTTTTAAAGGGGTTTAAGATGGCTATTATATCAAATGGGGATTTGAAAGTAGGTTAAAGCTCATAGGTCAAACAAACGGATTAAAAAAAATTATATCAAATGGGGAT
>DQTM01000271.1 GCA_015662785.1 Sulfurospirillum arcachonense
AAAGGAGCAAATCATGAAACTTTTAATCTTGTTTTTTCTAATCTTTAACCTATACGCAAACCCAAACATCAAAACAGTAGACAATAGGTCTCCTGCTTTTAAAAGCAAAACTTCTTCATGGGGTACAAACTGGAACAAACGAACAATAGAATTTAACGAACTACTTTCAGGTGGACCTCCTCGTGATGGCATACCTCCTATAGACAAACCAAAGTTCGTAGATGCTCAAAGTGCAAAAAGTTGGATAAATGACAACGAACCCGTAGTGTTTGTCAAGATAGGCTTACATGTAAAGGCATATCCTATACAAATCTTAATCTGGCACGAGATAGTAAATGATATTTTAGGTAACAAAAGCATACTTGTTAGTTTTTGTCCTTTGTGTAACGCTACTATAGTATTTGATAGAGTGCATGAAGGTAAGCTATATGATTTTGGAACATCTGGTCTTCTTAGAAACTCTGATTTGGTTATGTATGATAGACAGAGTGAAACACTATGGCAACAATTCACTGGACGAGCCATAGTAGGCGACAAAGCTGGAGAAAAACTAACTATGTTACCCTCTTCCATGATAAGCTTTAAAGAGTACTACACCACATATCCAAAAGGCTTAGTTCTCTCAAAAAAAACTGGATTCAATAGACAATATGGAAACAATCCATACGTCGGATATGATGACATAAACAGCTCACCATTTTTGTACGACAACCCTATAGACAAGAGATTAAAACCTATGAGAAGAGTAGTCACACTAGTTGGAGAAAATAGAGCAATTGCCTATCCATATGACATACTTAAAAACAAAAAAGTTATCAACGATAATTTTGATGGTGAAGATATCGTACTTTTTCACAAGAGTGGAACTGTAAGTGCCTTAGATAGTAGAAAAATCACAAATTCACAAGATGTTGGATCAACCGCAGTATTTAGTGCCGTATTAGATGGTAAAGTATTGACATTTATCTATGATGAAACTAAAGGAGTCATAGATGAGCAAACAGGTTCAACTTGGACTATATTTGGTAGAGCCATAGGTGGAAAACTAAAAGGGAAAGAGCTAAAACAAAAAGTACATGCAGACCACTTTTGGTTCTCATTTGCAGCTTTTAATCCAAATACCAAAATATATAAATAAATTTGTTATAATTCTACAAAAAGGTTTATAATGAAATTTACATATCATAACCCAACAGCCATAGAGTTTGGTGAGGGAAAAATATACTCGATAACCAAATACATAGATAAAAGCAAAAGAATTTTAGTAGTTTATGGTGGAGGTTCTATCAAAGGCAATGGAGTTTATGACCAAGTAGATGGTGCGTTAGAAGAGTACACTTGGTTTGAGTTTAGTGGAGTTGAACCAAACCCTAGTATAGAGACCATGAACAAAGCTATACAAATTATAAAAGAGAAAAAAATTGATTTTGTTTTAGCGGTTGGTGGAGGAAGTGTGATTGATGGGTGTAAATACTTAGTTAGTGCAGCTCTTTATGATGGTGATGGCTGGGATTTAGTTGATGGGACTCAACAAGTAAAAAAAGCTATTGATTTAGGTGTTATTCTTACTCTTCCCGCAACTGGTTCAGAATCAAATGGTGGTTCTGTTATGACTAAAAAGAAAACCAAAGAAAAACGAGCTTTTATGTCTCCTCATCTCTATCCAAAGTTTGCAGTTTTAGACCCACTTACTATGATAACACTAGATGATAGGCAACTAGCAAATGGATTAGTTGATGCTTTTGTACATACTTGTGAGCAGTACATAACATACCCAAATACCTCTTTAGTCAACGATGGCTATGCAGAAACTTTGCTAAAAGGTTTGGTTGCACTAGCTGATAGTTGGGACAGAAGAAGTGAAACAGTCTGGCAAGAAAATCTAATGTGGCTTGCAAACCAAGCACTTAACGGTCTTATTGGAGCTGGTGTACCACAAGATTGGGCTACTCACATGATAGGACATGAACTTACAGCATTTTATGGCATAGACCATGCAAGAACTCTTGCCATTGTTCAACCTCAACTTCTTCGTGTTATGCAAAAAGAGAAAGCTGAAAAAATAGCCCTTATGGGACAAAATGTATTTGGTATAGCTAATGACAGTGAAGCAGTTATAGTTGAGATAGAAAACATCTTTAAAAAAGTTGGTATTTCAACAAATCTAAATGATTACGAGATAGATAACAAAGTTATAGCTAACGTAACCAATGGACTCAAAGAAAAAAACATGAGTACACTTGGTGAAAAAGGTGAGATAACACTAAAAAAAGTCACTGAAATTTTAACAAAGACTATAAAAAATCTATAGCCTCTTTTATCGCTTTGAGGAGTAAATCTATCTCCTCTTTTGTATGAGTAAAATGCATGCTAACTCTTATCCAACCAGGTTTTTCATCAAAATCTTGTCCATCTTCTAACGCTAGTAAATCATGACCATAAGGTCCTGCACAACTACATCCAGCTCTAGTTTGTATACCAAACTTATCTGAGAGGTATTGCGATATATCATAAGGGTTTATACCTTTAATATTTAGTGAAAAAATAGGAAGTTTCTCTTGATTGAAACTACAGTATAGTTTTACACCATTTATCTCTTTTACATGAGTCCCAAAGTAAATTTTCAACTCTTCATCTTTTTCTTTTATAACTTTTAAACCTATTTCATCTCTAAGATTGTATGCTAAAGATGCTCGTATAAACTGTATGATTCCTGGAGTTCCAGCATCTTCCCTCATCTCAAAATCATCTAAAAAATGGTGTGCTTTTCGTGAAACATAAGAGACTGTTCCACCACCTGCAAAAGTTGGCTCATCATCATAGCAAAGCTCTTTTTTTATAACCAAAAGCCCACAACTACCAACTCCACCTAAAAGCTTATGTGGTGACAAAAACAGTGCATCATAATAAGCACAATCTATATTTATATATGGTGATGCTGCCGCTGCGTCTAAACATAAAATACCGTTATACTTTTTTATCAAAGAGTATATAGTTTTATAGTTACTCAAAACTCCAGTCACATTTGAAGCAACTGAAAATGAAGCTATGATTTCTCTGTTTTTATTGGTTTCAAGCTGTTTTTTCAAACAACTCAAATCTATACAGTCTTTATCATCAAGCGGAATTCTTATGAGTTCGCATAATCCCTCACGAAAACTTATCTCATTAGAATGATGCTCATATGGACCTATAAAAACTAAAGGAAGCTCTTTTGGTTTTACTTTGTATCTTTTTCTTGTTCTTGGAGGTATATAAATACCCATCAACTCTTGAAACTTTTTAATAGCACCTGTCGCGCCTGTTCCTGTCGGCAAAAGATAAAAGCTCTCATCTATCTCTAATGCCTTTTTTAAATCGACTCTTGCATTCTCGTATAGTCTACTTGTTGTTACTGCATTTGAAGATACTTCTGAATGAGTATTGGCATATGTTTTTAATATATCTTGAATTTTACTCTCAATAGGAGCATAAGCTTGCCCTGAAGCGGTATAGTCAAAATAAAGTATATTTTTATCGGTTATTATGTTGTCTCTTATTCTTTTCATCTCGCAATTATATCCTTGCATGTAAACAAATAAATTGAATTTTATCAATCTAAAAACTTCTGTAAAGACTCTTCTATCTTAGGTATTGCCGTAGTTGCATTTTCATAATAGACCTCATTGAAGTACTCTTCGTTTATAAGATTGCTTGGTTCTAGGTTGTTTAGTATCCTATACTCCGCCCATTGGCTAAGCATATCAACATTTATAACAGCTCCACTAGTACCAATGCAAACAAAAACTTCACAATCTTCCAAGTGTTTATAAAGCTCCTCATACTTTGGTGCAGGCTCTCCAAAAAAGACTATATTTGGTCTTAATTTCGAGTTACATGTAGGACAAATTTTATCTCTGTTTTGTTTTGCATAAGCTATATCTTCTACATAACTACACTTTTCACATCTAATCTCTCTCAAAAACCCATGCAGGTGAAGTATATCACTACATCCTGCTTTTTCGAACATATCATCTACATTTTGAGTTATGATTGAAATTTTATCTGGATATTGCTCTTTTATTTTGACTATTGTTTTATGAGCTAGATTTGGTTCTTTATCTTCTATATCATTTCGTCTTGCATCATAAAAACTAAGAGTCTCTTCACGGTTTGTCTGCAAACACCCTGATGTACAGATGTCAGCTATATTGTGCTTTTCCCAAAGTCCATCACTATCTCTAAAAGTAGATATTCCACTTTCAGCACTCACTCCTGCCCCACTAAAAATAACTATCTTAGACATGACGACTCCTTTATATGTAAAGATATAATATATTACATAAATAACTCTTTAAGATAATTTTTATAGTTAATTAAGCAAAGTGACACCTAATAGTTTACATTACACTGTTTACTAAAAAATTATATCAAAAGGGTGATTAAAATGGAAAGAATGGAAGAGCTAACTAAGACACTGACAAGACTTGGTAAAGATAAACCAAAAGAGCTAAATAGTTTTATGAATTTCATGAAAGAAGTAGAAGGTGGTGGAGTCATTGATAAAAAGAACAAAGCACTTATTTTAATTTCACTCGCTGTTAATACCCAATGCGGATGGTGCATAACAGCACATGTAGCAGGTGCTGTTAAAGCCAAAGCTTCAAAAGAAGAAATATTAGATGCCTCTATGTTAGCAGTCGTTATGGGTGGTGGACCAAAAATGATGTATATGAGCATGGTATATGAAGAATTAGATAAATATTTCAAATAGATTTTATTACAATTTTAAGTAGAATATTTGTTATAGATATACATATTTGAAAAATTTAATGCTGTTGGGTTTTTGTATAATAATAGGTATAATACTGCCTATATAATAAAAATAGTTATTCAAATTTAAATGTATAAACATAATTAAGGAGTTACTGTGAAAAAAATTATCTTTTTTCTACTTTTTTTTCCAATTTTTCTGTTTTCTGGCGTCTTTGAGCATCTACTAAATAAAGATAAAAATTATCTTTTTGAGCACAATTTTAGATGTCATAATTCAAAATGTATTACAAGTGAAAAAAATGTCTTTGATGACAAACTTATAGATAACTCCGTAAAGATTATTAAAACATATTTAGACCATAGAGGAAAAGTGTACAGAATTGAAATTGAACTTTCTATATATAATGAACAAAAAGAAGCATTCTATGATGCTCTTTTGCAAAGTTCTGATAAAAGTGGTCAAATTGAATATAAAACTTATGTCATAAATGACAAATACGGTAATCACCATTTTATAGATATAATTAATAAGAAGAAACAAAAAAACTACATAAAGTTTTTAACTTCACAATACTATGATATTATGAAAAGTTATAAAAATTGAAGATTATTATAGCTGGAGCTGGCAAAGTTGGTTATTTTTTAGCTAAAGAGCTCATGGAAGACAACGAAGTAACACTTATTGACTCAAATGAAAAAACTATTCAAAATATAGATGAAACACTTGATGTGCTAAGCATTTGTGGTGATGTAGAAAACCCTCATACATATAGAAATATAAAAGATGATATAGACCTTTTCATCGCAGTTACAGATTCTGATGAAGTAAACCTTTTATCATCTTTGATTATAGATAACATAGTCCATGTAAAAGATAAAATTATTCGTCTTAAAAATGATTTTTTTATGAATGATAAAATCAAAGATAAACTAAGTATAACAGACATAATAACTCCAGCAATAAATGTCGCAAATACATTTAATCATCTTATTGATTTTCCTCACGCTAATAATATAAAAACTTTTGACTATACAAAAGCTCTACTTCTTTCTATAAGGACACATGAAGAATTTACTCCCATTTTAGTCTCAACACTAAAAAAAGAGCTTAATGATAAAATTATAGTTGCGGGCATTGAGAGAGGTGATAGGTTCTTTATACCAGATGAGATGGCAATGATTATGCCAAATGATTTGATTTATTTTTTTACTTTTCCTTCACAAATGAATGATATTAGAATAAATATATGTAATAAATGGCAGAAGCAAGAGATTAAAAA
>DQTM01000174.1 GCA_015662785.1 Sulfurospirillum arcachonense
GAATTATCAACAGGAAAGTTAATTAAACTTCGTTTGTTGACTTCTAGGGTGATAATACAAAGTGCACTAAGACGTAAAAAATCTTTAGGAGCACACTATATAAGAGGAGAAAATACGGAATGAAAAAGTTATTGATATTGCTAGCACTGGTTAGTAGTGCATTTGCGTCAGGTGGAGAGTCGTTAGTTGGAACGTGGGTTGGAGTCGCGTCTCTGATTATCTTTGTGGTAGGTTATTATGTGATTGCAGCTGAAGAGGTATACCATATAAACAAAGCAAAACCAGCATTATTTATAGGTACATTTATATTTATGTTGATTGGTTTTTACTACTTTATAAACGGTCTTGATACTGAACCACTTCATCATGAGATCAAACTTCTTATTTTAGAGATTGCAGAAATATTCTTTTTCTTATTGGTTGCTATGACTTATATTGAAGCACTTATAGAAAGACGTGTATTTGATACACTCAAATATAATCTTGTTTCAAAAGGTTATACATATAAAAGACTTTTTTGGCTTACAGGTATGATTGCATTTTTCTTAAGTCCTATCGCCGATAACTTAACAACAGCACTTATTCTTTCTACAGTTTTAATAACAATAGAGAAGAAAAATAAAGCATTCTTAGTGCCAGGTGCTATAAATATAGTAGTTGCTGCAAACGCAGGTGGTGCTTGGAGTCCTTTTGGTGATATTACTACTCTTATGGCATGGACTGCAGGTAAAGGTCATTTTGTTGATTTTATGTTTTTGTTTCCAGCGGCAGTAGTCGGTTGGCTTGTTACAGCATATTTGCTTTCTCGTTTTGTTCCAGATGACAAACCAGCTTTTGATGCTGAAAATGAACCAAGAGTGACTATTTTAAAAGGTGGAAAGATTATCATAGGCCTTGGTATATTTACAATTTTTTGTGCAGTTATGTCACATCAACTGTTTAATTTGCCAGCGATGTGGGGTATGATGTTTGGTCTGTCTTTACTTAAACTTTATTCTTATTCTCATAAAAAAAGACACAATGAAGATATAAAGATATTTGATTCATTGAGTAAGATAGAAAATGATACGTTGTTATTTTTCTTTGGTATTTTAGCAGCTGTTGGAAGTTTACATTTTATAGGTTATTTAGCACTTGCTGCTAATTTATACGAAACAGCAGGAGCAACAACAGTGAATATTGGTGTTGGTTTCCTTTCCGCTATTGTAGACAATATACCTGTTATGAGTGCCGTCTTAAAAGCAAACCCAACAATGGGACTTGATCAATGGATGCTTGTAACTCTCACCGCTGGTATTGGTGGTAGTTTGATTAGTTTTGGTAGTGCTGCAGGTGTTGGTGTTATGGGGAAACTTAGAGGTATATATACATTTGCTGCTCACATGAAATACTCATGGACAATTCTAGTAGGATATGTAATTTCTATAAGTATTTGGTATGTTCAGTATGAAATATTTGGATTATATATAAAACATTAGAAAATTGATACAGTAGATTTTTATGAAATCTACTGTATAATCCGCGAAAAATTAAGGAATTACATTGAAAACTAACGTTCCAATAGTAGTATTGGATTTTGGATCACAATATACACAGTTAATAGCTAGAAAACTAAGAGAGAGTGGAGTTTATTGTGAAATAGTTCCATTTCGTGAAAGTATAGAAGATATAAAAGCAAGAAATCCACAAGGAATTATCCTTAGTGGTGGACCAGCTTCTGTATATGCTAAAGATGCTTATCATCCTGATAGTGCTATATATGATTTAGGATTGCCAATACTTGGAATTTGTTATGGAATGCAGCTGATAAATCAACATTTTGGTGGAAGCGTAGTACCGGCTGATCATCAAGAGTATGGAAAAGCAGAACTTAGTTTTGAGAGTGACCATAAGATTTTCAAAGATACAAAATGTGGACAGATAGTTTGGATGAGTCATGGTGACAAAGTAGAAAAACTTGCTGAGGGATTTGAAAAGATAGCATTTAGTGAAAACTCACCTTATGCTGGAGTTGCTGATGAGAAGAGAGATATTTATGCATTTCAATTTCATCCGGAAGTTTATCACTCTGAGGAAGGTACAAAATTACTTAAAAACTTTGCAAAATATATATGTAAATGTGAAAGCACTTGGAATATGGGTTCATTTGCAAAAGAGAAGATTGAAGCAATCAAAGCACAAGTAGGTAATAAAAAAGTACTTTGTGGTGTTAGTGGGGGAGTTGATAGCTCTGTTGTTGCCGCACTTCTAAATGAAGCTATAGGCGATAACCTAGTAGCTGTTTTTGTAGATAATGGACTTCTTCGTGCAAACGAGAGAGAACAAGTTGAAGCGATGTTTAAAACTAAGCTTAAATTAGACCTTATCACTATTGATGCTAGTGAAGAGTTTTTAACAAATCTAAAGGGTGTAACTGACCCAGAGAAAAAGAGAAAAATTATTGGTGAAACTTTTATCAAAGTATTTGATAAAGAAGCAAAAAAACATGCTGGTATCGAGTTTTTAGCTCAAGGTACACTTTATACGGATGTTATAGAATCAGTTTCTGTTAAAGGTCCTTCAAAAACAATCAAATCTCATCATAATGTTGGTGGTCTTCCTGATTGGATGACGTTTGAACTAGTTGAACCTTTAAATGAGATTTTTAAAGATGAGGTTAGAAGACTAGGACTTGAACTTGGACTTCCAAAAGATATGATAGCTCGACATCCTTTTCCTGGACCTGGACTTGGTATCAGAATAATGGGTGATGTAAATGGAACAGATTTAGAGATACTTCGTAAAGCAGACACTATTATGCTTGAAGAACTTCATGCAACTGGTTACTATGTAAAAACATGGCAAGCATTTACAGTTTTGTTAAACGTAAAAAGTGTTGGTGTTATGGGAGATAATAGAACTTATGACAATACCGCTTGTATCCGTATAGTTGAAGCAACTGACGGTATGACTGCAACTTTTGCACATATACCTCATACTATACTTGAAAATATGAGTAGAAGAATTATAAATGAAGTTGATGGAATAAACAGAGTAGTTTATGATATCAGCTCAAAACCACCTGCAACAATAGAGTGGGAATAAGACTTTGAGTATCTACCTCCTTAGTGACACGTTTCACGAGGGGGTAGTAAACTTACCTCAAATCAAGGTTACATGTAGAGACATTGATCTTGATTTAACTCCTTATGATGCGCTCATTTTTAGTTCTAAAAATGCTGTAAAAGCGATAGATTTGATCAATAAAGATTGGCGAAAAATACCTTCTTATGCTATAGGTGAACCAACTGCAAAATCAATAACAAAACTAAATGGAAACCTTGTCTTTACTTCAAACTCTTCCTATGGGGATGATTTTGCTCAAGAGATTTATCAAAAATTAATGGGTAAAAAAGTTCTATTTTTAAGAGCAAAAAAAGTACTTTCAAACTTAGAAAATATACTAAAAGATAATGAAATTAACTTAAAATCAGAGATAGTTTATGAGACTACATGTAAAGAAAATAAACCTTTACATGTAGAAAATAAAAATAGCGTTTTTATATTTACTTCACCATCTACTGTTGAGTGTTTTTTTAGTAATTATGAATGGTGTGATACTTATCAAGCTGTTTGTATTGGAAATGTGACAGCTAAGGCACTTCCTAAGAATATAACTCTTCATGTTAGTAAAGTCCAATCAATACAATCTTGTATCAAAATTGCTAAAACTTTAAGCAAAATTTACCTATAATACTCTTATGCCTGAGTGAAGCGACAACCGTATAATGAGGGTCCAACAGATAGTATTATGTGGGATGTTGTACTGTTTTGGTGTGTCTGTGGTTTCGTTTGAGTTTTGCAAAAAGCGAGAAATTGTAGCCTAAAGAGATGGTTAATCCTGCGTCGTTGGCTTAATATGGGCCTAACGCATAGACGGAACGCCCACTCGGGTTTTTAATTTGGAGATTTAATGGATATATTGATTATTGGTAGTGGTGGGCGTGAGTATTCGATAGGACTTGCTTTGAGCAAGGATAAAAATGTTGACAAACTCTATTTTGCTCCAGGAAATGGTGCAACTGGTAGATTTGGTGAAAACATATCAATAACAGATTTTGAAAAACTAGCAACTTTTGTAAAAGAGAAAAATATAGAACTTACTATAGTCGGTCCAGAAGCTCCTTTAGTTGATGGTATCGTAGATGTTTTTAAATCACATAATCTCAATGTATTTGGTTCTTCAAAAGCAGCTTCTCAACTTGAGGGCTCCAAAATATTTATGAAGAATTTTTTAGCTAGAAACGGTATCCCAACAGCCGCCTATATAGAAACAACAGATATTAAAAAAGCAAATGATTTTATAGATTCACTTCAAACTCCAATAGTAGTAAAAGCAGATGGTCTTTGTGGTGGTAAAGGTGTTATTATCGCTATGAGTTACGAAGAGGCAAAAATAGCTGCATCAGATATGTTAAGAGGAGAGAGTTTTGGAGATGCTGGAACTTCTATCGTAGTTGAAGAATTTTTGGATGGTTATGAGCTTTCAGTTTTTGCAATTTGTGATGGCGAAGACTACAAAATACTACCAGCCGCTCAAGATCATAAAAGACTTTTAAATGGTGATGAAGGACCAAATACAGGTGGTATGGGTGCATATGCTCCAACACCTCTTATAAATGATGAATTATATAAAAAGATAAATGAGAGAGTTGTAGACCCAACTTTAAAGGGTATGAAAGATGAAGGATATCCTTTTGAAGGTGTACTTTTTATAGGAATTATGGTTGTCAATGGTGAGCCTATAGTATTAGAATATAACGTACGTTTTGGTGATCCTGAGTGTGAAATACTAATGCCACTTCTAAAGTCACCAGCGAGTGAGCTTTTTTATAAAGCAGCAACAAAAGATTTAAAAAACTTAAAAATTGAGTTGAGTGATGAGTACGCTGTGTGTGTAGTTATGGCGAGTGAACACTATCCATTTAAAAGCTCAAAACCAGCAGAGATTCTTGTAGATGACTCTCTTGATATTGAGGTAGCAAAAAATACGCATATATCTTATGCAGGAGTAACTTTAGAAGATGAAAAATTATATGCTACTGGTGGAAGAGTTCTTCTTTGTGTTGGACTTGGGAGTAGTATAAAAGAGGCACGTGATCGTGCATATGCAAGATGTGGTGATATCCATTTTGTTGGTAAAAAATTTAGAACAGATATTGCATATCAAGCGTTAAAAGGTTAGAATCCGTGACTGAAGAAGAAGTTATAGAAAAATTTGAGAGAGAAAATATATCTCTCGCACCATTCCCAAAAAGATTTTTTGCATATTTCATTGATGAGATACTTGTCTCATTTTTGTTTGTAATGATTTATATTGGTTCAATTGAAGAGAGTAATAATATTGAAGAGACAATCAATATGATAAATGGATTAGTAATTTATATTATGATTTTAAAAGCTGTATATCAGACATTTTTTGTCTGGATGTATGGTGCGACACTTGGAAAAATTTTTATGAAAATAAGAGTTGTGTCAATTAATGACTTAGAAAACCCACAGTTACTTTACTCTCTAAATAGAGCTATTGTAAGAATTTTAAGTGAGTCTATTTTTTATCTTGGTTTTGTTTGGGCATTTATGAATTCTAAAAGAGAATCTTGGCACGATAAAGCAGGTCGTACATTGGTAGTAAATGCTTTTTAGATTACTATTAATTTCATTTTTAGTTGTAACCACTATTCAAGCTGAGGAGCCTATACAAAAAGTAGAGATATTAGCAAAAACTTTAGATAAAGATGGAACAATAGTTCATGCTAAAGATGATGTAGTTTTGTATAGTGATAAATATATTATCACATCTGATGAAGCTTATTATGATTATAACAGTAGCGATTTAGAGCTTATTGGCAATATAACTATCATGGAAGGGGCTTCATTTTCTACTAGAAGTGGATATGCTAAGCTTAATATGAAAAATGATAGTGGTAACCTAACACCAATGTTTGCATATACTGGCGAGTCAAAGATGTGGTTTAAATGTAATGAGGCAGAGTTTGATGCAAGATACTATTTGACAAAAAAATCAATTTTATCAAGTTGTGATGTTCAAAATCCAGATTGGAAAATAGGTTTTACAACTGGTGAATATGATAGACAAGAACAGTTTTTACATAC
>DQTM01000220.1 GCA_015662785.1 Sulfurospirillum arcachonense
ATAGTTGGTTTATAGAAGGAAATTATCTACAAAGTAAATCTAAGAGTATTAATGATTTTAACTCCTTTAATTTTTTATTAGGTAAAAGTTTTTATGGGTAAAAAATTTGTTACGATTTTAGATGTGTATGAAAATACCAATAGTAAATTAGTTGAACGAAGTCATAAACTTTTAAAAGGAAAAGATAAATGAAAAATATGAGTAAAGTGAAAATATTGGTAGGCATAATGCTTTTAGCATCTGCTGTGAATGCAGAAGAGTCAGAGCTATCTTATGGCTTAGGTATTGGAGCACTTTATAATGGAGTAGGTATTAATATCGCTTCCCCATCAAAAGAAGATTTGAAATATGTATCATTAGGTTGTATAGATTTTTCTTATAGCTCTTATGTTGGATTTAATACAAATTGTGGAGTAGGTATAGGATATATTAATACTAGTATCATTGGAAACTCAAATAAACATGGGCTTGGGGTACATTTAGCTGTACATGAGGATGAGGGAGGTGCTAGTAGTACACAAGTCTCATTAGGTGCAGGGTATACATATTTTCTTAACCAATCAAAAATAGGATGGAATTTTGGGTTAACCCCAATGTATATTTTTGGAGATAGTGAAAATAATAATAAAGTAGCTTTATTATTTGATTTAGGTTATCAGTTTTAGTGTTAAAAAAATGTCAAAGCAGGAAAACACTTTGTTGGTAAAAACTTTGTTACTATTTCTGATTTGTATCAAAATAATAGTAGTAAATTAATTGAGACAAGTCATGAAATCATTAAAAATAAAAACTTAAAGTTTAGAGGTCAAGTCTTTACTATTTACTAATTCATTTATCTATTTTGCCATTTAAAAATTTCTAATATCAAAATATATTCACCTTTTACTTTGTAAATAATGGTGTATCCTTCAAATGTCATATCTCTGTAGGCTTTTTCTTCAAAGTAGTAAGATGCGTGAAATTTATAAGGAAAGTCTACTAAGTTACGAATTTTTATATCCAACTCTTTTTCAAATTTTATAGAAGCAGATATTTTGTCATTGGCGATATATCTTAAAATAGATAAAAGTTGTTTTTTGTATCCAATGTCACGAACAATGGTCATCGTGTACTGCCAAGTTCGTTTGTAAAAAAGTTATCCATCTCTTTATCATACTCTTCTTGGGTTAAAGATTGACCATTTTCAATTCTCTTTTCTGCTAAATAGACCCGTCGTCTTACTTCTTCAATACTATTACAAGTAAGCTCTTCAGGAAAATCATTATTGATTAATTTTATTTTATTGTCATTAACAAAACTATCAATAAGAACTTTAAAATGAGGAAAAAAACTCTCTTCTATTTGTAAATTCATGGTTTGCATATTTTTTCCTTTGCTGTAGATTATTTGATTATAGCATAATGAAGATTAGAGGGGAAATCGTATAAGTTTAGGGGTGTAAGGTTTCTTTGTTGACGCAGTAGGGTACGTTTTCCAACGTACCAAAAAAATAAATTTTATTTATCGTCTTATTCTAAGATTTTTTGAAATTCTAAAGGTAGAAAACTAGGGTAAAGTTGTCTGTATTTTGAATTGTCACTTAAAAATTTCCATTCTGTATCTTTCTCTTTTATTATCAAAATTTTCTCTAACTTTTTAATTTGAAGTGTTCTTTTCTCAATATTTATATCTACGTTTTCTTTACCGTATTTATGGCTTAAAGCATCGTATAGAAAGTTTATTTTTTCATTTGTAGGATAAAGGTTATGATTTAAAAAATGAAGTTTAATAGTAGAGAGATAGGTTGCTTGTGCAAATTCGGAGTCATTGGAAAAAGTAGTTACTTTAGAGAGCTTAAGAATATCTGTTGTATAGGACAATATTTCAATATCAGTAGAATTCATCATAGAAGCGATGTATTGTCTGAACAAATCAAGGTCAATAACTCGAAAAAGTCTAGGGTAAGTTTTGTCGACAATTACATCTATGTTAAAAGTACTTAAGTCTTGTAAATATGAATCTAATGCTCGTTTAACTGCTACATCTTTAAAGCTTAATCCACCTGAAATAGGCGTAGGCACTGTTGTGTTGTTTTCTTTTATTATATTTGTTTTTATTTTTACTTCTGTCTTTTTAGGCTCTTTGCTACTGTTACAAGCAGTAAGAAAAATGAGAGTTGATATTAGTAGATATTTTATATGAGGCATTATAAACTCTCCATTATAAACTTTTTATATATTGTTTTACATCTTCAAATTCTTGTACTTTTTTCAGTGTAGAGTGAGAATTTTCTATGCTTATCTCATCTTCAATAACTGACTTAAAATATACATAAGGGTAAGAAAGTGATGCTCTTTCATTAATATGTTTTTTTAATAAAATTTCATTTGATTTAATGATTATATCATCTTTTAAATAGCGTAATAGCATTTGAGTAAGTTTTGGGCTTGAGAGTGGTTGACGCATTAAATTATATGAATGTAATTCTAGTGTTTTAAACACAAATTTTTTATAATTAGTATCAACCAATGATGAGATACTTAACAGTAAGGATAAAGCTGAAGAAACAGATGATGGTATGTTTGTGTCATGAATATGTTCTTTGAGTTTAAAGCTTCCTGTACTGTAAACCCATCTTGCTTGTTCATAGTATTGTTCAATGAGTAAGTTAGCAAATTGTGTTGCCATAATCAAAAATGATTCATCTAAAGAATTTTGATAAGCCATAATAAGTGTTTCACCTAAGTTAGTATAGTCTTCTAAGAAAGCTTGTGTACTGGCTTTTTTATTGTGCTTTTTGGTATGGTAAAGTGTACCTGAGACATAAAGCTCTGAGAGTAGGGCTTCTAATGTTTCCAACGCATTCACTTTGTATTTAGCATCTATATTTGAAGCCAAAAAAAGTGCTTGAACCATGAGTGCATTCCATGAAGTGCTAATTTCTTCATCTTTTAGCGAAAATAATTTAGAGCTTTTCCTAGCATTTAACATAAAGTCTATACTTTCAAAAGCTACTTCTTTGTAAGCTTCATTCTTTGTGATGTTGTAAGCACGTAAATAGAGTTTAATAAGTTGAGCATTGTCATAAGTGGTCTTGACTTCATAAGGTTCTTTCCATGCATTATCTTTAGCATAGTGGTAAAATCCTCCATGTTCCTTGTCATAAAAACCATCTTTCATCATGTTGTCTAAGGTAAGGGTGATGGCACTTAAAAGCTTGTCATTTTTTTCTAATTGATAAACATCAAAAAGTAATTCTAAGGTTGAAGCATTTGGAAATTTTGGAGCTTTAGAAAATCCACCAAATTCAGCATCAAGTAGAGAGTCCACATGATTTTTTATGGTAGAAGTAATATTTATATGTAATTTTGTAGCTTGAATATTTTGTTCTTGACTGTCTACAAAGGAGAGTACTTCTTGACCTTTTTTAACCAGTGTGTCGTAGTCGGTAATGTATTTTTTGGAAATAATACGTAAGAGAGACTCCAAACTTAATTGGTCATTTATCTCTTCATGAGGAATGTATGAACCAGCATAAAAAGGTTCTAAATTGGCTGTTAAAAAAAGACTTAGAGGAGAACCTGTAGCTTGTCTGTTCATGAGTGTATAAACTTTTTGATAATATCGTTCTATGTCTGGACGTTCATTTTTATCAACTATTATAGATATAAAACGTTCATTTAAAAGTTCTATAATTGTTTCATCAGCAAAAGAATCTTTTTGCATTTTTTTTGACCATTGTGAAGTGGTATCTCTAATAAATAGAAAAATAGATTTGTTTTCATTTCTTGCTTTTTCTAGGGCTGATTCTTCCCATGAATACCACGCTATGTGTTCTTGTTTTAGAACATTAGACATTATAGACCTTTTTGTTATATTTAATAAAAAATAATAATTATTAACATATGCTTGGGTTATTATTTCTCTTAGATAGTTTTTTTAAATTATCAAGAGTGTTATACACATTTTTTTGTTATAGTACTACACATATTATACACATGTAATTAACTATAATTTAACCGATATTATAGTTTTTATATTAAAAAGGGATAAAAAAGAATGAAGTTTTTAAAATTACTCTTACTTGTTACCACAATTGCTTATGCTGGGTTTGGCGTAACTGTCAATAAAAAAGG
>DQTM01000011.1 GCA_015662785.1 Sulfurospirillum arcachonense
CCAATAAGGTGGCTTAAAATTTTTACTAAACACCCCTTAAGCACAAGCATAGGTAATCTTTAGAAATCTCTATTGCATAATTTGGGTTTAAATTCTCTATTTTCCATTTTATACCTTCATCCATCCGTGCATTTTTTTAGCTGAAATTACGTCATATTCATCATCAAGCGATATAGTGTTAATAGCAACAAAATTGGACTCTTCAAAAACATCACTTAGTCTACATGTAGACTCTTTTTTGCTTAACACAAAAACATGTCCAGCATTTTTTAAAACCCTATATGTTTTGTTGGCAATTTCTAGTATATCATTTCTTCTATCTATATCGGCACATATAAACAAAAAATCATATTGAACTGCGTGTTTAGTGTACCTTTTTTGCTCAAAGTTAAACTCGTTTACATGTAGAGTTGCATTTATAGAATTAGCATACTGCTTTAGCTCATCTACGCACTCGAAATTTTTATCTTCTATAATAGAGATATAAATCCCAGGATTATTTGGTATAAGAGAAAAAAGAGGACTTATCATGAGGTTACTTCGTGAAGTTCTCGAAACATATAAGCTTCAACTATATCATCAATAGTTTTCTGCATTGGTGCGATTAAAATTCCAATACCTTCTAAGAAAAAATCACTTACGAATTCTTCTTTTGAGATAACAACAACGTATTCAGTAAATTCAGTTATCTCTTCTCGAGTTTTATAAAAACTAAGGTTTTTAGTTTGCCCCTCATCTAGTGTTGCAACTGCCCAAGAGCTATTTGTTTCCATGGAGCATAGATTTTTTTCGTCATTTATTGGTATAAGAATATTCATTAAGTTACCTTTGATATAATTACTCAATTATAACAGATGAAAGAAGAAAATGAGTAAAAAATTTACAAATGATTTAAAAGAATTTTATGAGTTGGTAGGAAGTAAACAAAAAGAGTTAGGTGAGTACTTTAAGATAGTAGAAGATGAGAGTTGTGGTTTTAAAGAGATGAGAGTTTTCATAGACACTTTTTTACAACAAATTGGCTTGAGTCTTAACAATGAAAATAGACTCTCGCTTCTAACAAGACTTATAGCACTTCGTGATGAGCAGTTAGTGCAGTCACTTATAAAAGAGAACTTTAGTGATGAAAAGATTGATGAAGTAAAAGAATTGGCGTATCTTTGGGTAAAAGAGTTTTATTTGAAACGTCACGTTGAGCTTCTTCATATTGTTGAAACAAAAGAACTTCTAAATGAGTTTTATAGAGAACTTTTAAAAGGTGTTCATAGTGTTGGTGTGGCTCTGAGTGAGTGGCAGAGTAGTTGGACAAAACATATCATCAATACTATAAACCCTCAGTTACAAGCAGAGTTTGGAGATAAAGCAGTTGCTTATCTTGACAAGCAAAAACTTTATGATGTTGATGAACATGGAGACAAAGCAGACAGAGCATATTCAGTTTTAGAAAAACAAGGAGAGGGTTATAAAGTTCTCTCTTATGCAAGTTTTTTTAAAGATGAAGTGAGTGAAGCTGTAAAAGCATTTGAAGATATGATAGAAAGATTGAGTTCTTTAGAAGATTTTGAAACCAACCAAAAAGATGAGTATATAGCCTACTTTAAGAGACTCAAAGATGCATTTGGAGAAACAGACCAAACTAAGCTCATAAAGAGATGGCAAGATGTGGATCGTGCTTGGATGAAGGTTACAAGCCCTATTCAAGTAGGTCATCCTTTGGAGTATTATGAAGATCACTTTAGAAAAGCAGTTGCACTAGAGTGGGATGTGAGGATTTCAAATCCTGCGAATCTTGGAGCAGATGAAACGTACAATAATATTCTTTACATGTACAACTCCTTGTTCGATAAACTAGGAACCCAAAAAAGAGATGTTCAAAAACTAACTATATCAAACTTGGAGAGAGTTGGTCTGTACATCGGTCGTCCAGCGTTGTTTTATGCAGCAGAGTTCAATGGACTTTTTTCAGCTCAAGTTGTACCAAATGATGAGATAGTAAGTAAAGAAGAGGGTAAAAAGATATACGCTTTTAGTGATAATATACTTGACGCTTTACGAGCAAAACCATTTCTGAAAATTCAAAACAAAATTTTTGGAAAAGAGTTTATGGATAGGGAAAGAGAGTTAGTTTTCAAAAAACCAGAAATGTGGCACAAAGTCTATGAAGTAACAACCATAGGTCATGAATACGGACATATTTTGTGGTTAGACAATGATACTGAAACACACATGAATCAAAGTGGAGTTTTTAAAAACATAGAGGAGTTCAAAGCAACTACTGGTGGGCTTATGGCGTTTTTCATGAATGAAGATGAGAGTTGTAAAGATCATGTTTTAGCAGACCTTATCAAACGTTCAGTTGGGCTTATTGCGTGGATGAAAACCGATGAAGTTCAGCCGTACTATTGTGAAGGGCTCATACATCTTCAAGGACTTTTTGAGACTAAAGTATTAGACTTTTCAAACAAACTAGAGATAGATATAAGTGAAGAAGCTTATGAAAGGTTAAAAGTTTGGTATACAAAAACCTATGAAGCTTTAGCTTCTCACTATTTAGCAAAAAAAGATGCAGATGAGTTTCTTTCCCAATACGCTTTAAAAAAGAGTGGTGTATATATGCCAGTCAATACAAAAGTAAAAGAGTTTGTAGATTTTTACTGGTCACTTCACCAAAGTATGGGTAGAGAGATAGACGAGAGTGAAAAAAGAGAAAATTGGTTGTAGTTCACAGTGATTTCACTATATTTGAAGATAATGCTACAAAGGAGCTTACATGTATAAGTATATTTTGGTTTTAGTTTCGATTTTTTTAGTTGGATGTTCACCTGTATATGTTACAAAAAATCAGTATATTGCACCTAGAGATAAAAGTTTCTCTCAATGTGTGGGTAATTGTGAAGAAAAAAAAATAACTTGTGATAAAGAGTGTAACAATAATTATCAAGTTTGCATCAGAGATGGATTTTATAGAGCACAAGATATTTCTGATAGTAAATTTGCAAAGTATGATGTTGATTATGAAGATTATTTAATAGAATTAAGAGATTTCAAATATTACAAGTATGAATTTGATAAAAATTACATAAAAATACAAAATGACTATAGTTACTTTTCCAAAGAGTGTAATAGTAAAAAAAAGAATTATGCTTGTAGTCGAAAAATTGAGTTAAAAAATGCTTTACATGTAATGAAAAGAGATAGATTAAAAAGACCAAAAGAACCAAGAAAACCAAATTTTGATGCTATATTTAAAAGACAACAAAAGCTATGTAAACGTAATTGTGGATGCTCAAAAAGTTTCGATATATGTTATGTAGGATGTGGTGGAGAAGTAATTCCTTATCGATTGTGTATCAAAAACTGCGATTAAAATATTTTAAGGAATAAATTTTAATAATGAAAGTATTAGATAGAGGTTGAATAAAAAGTAAAATTTATGTAAAAAAGTAAATTTTCTTGCATAATTTATGTAATTTTTATCAAATTTCAAAAAAAGTTCAATTTATCATTTACTTTAGTCGATAAAAGTATTATAATCGCTTTATATAACTTACATGTAAAGAATCATCGTGCGAAAACATATTGCTGAACAAACCGTTATATTTTTTAGTGTCTCAAAGTGGCTAGTGCTTTCATCTGCTGTTGGGATTATGATTGGCGCATTAATGTCAATTTTTTTGAAACTTCTTCACTCTGCTGAAGATAGTAGAAGTCTACTTCCTTTTGATTACTATTACCTCCTACCCTTTGCTTTGATGTTGACTATATGGATAGTCAAAACTTTTGATCCAAGTGCTACTGGACATGGAACTGAAAAGGTTATTGAAGCTGTTCATAAAAAAGATGGATTTATAAATGTAAAAGTGATTCCTGTAAAACTAGTTGCTACAATTATCACTATTTTTGCTGGTGGTTCAGTTGGTAAAGAGGGACCAGGAGCACAGATA
>DQTM01000076.1 GCA_015662785.1 Sulfurospirillum arcachonense
AAAGCTCTTTTGAAATTTAATTTGCCCTTTTAAAATGAGGATTAAGTTTCAAAAGAACTAGGTCTGCTAAAATATTTCCTAACAAAGTTAAAAATGCGGAAATAATAAGTATACCCATAATAACAGGATAATCACGACTCAATGCACTTTGAAAAAAGAGAAGTCCCATACCATTGATGGCAAATATAGACTCAAGTATAACACTCCCTCCAATAAGTCCAGGGAGAGAAAGCCCAAGTATAGTTACTATAGGTGGAGATATATTTGGTAAAATAAAATATCTAAAAAGTTTTTTACCTTTTATACCACGAGAGAGTGCAAAAAAGATATAATCACTCTTTAAAACTCCTAGAGTCAAACTTCTTATGTACATTGTTAAACTTCCAATGCCACCAAATACCATAACAAATATAGGCAAAATTAGGTGCCAAGCAAAATCTATATAATAATCTAAACCATTTTTTACTTCAATTGAATGAAGCCCTGAGATAGGAAGTATATCAAGTTCTACACTAAAAAATATAACCATTAAAAGTGCTAGATAAAAAGAGGGCATGGCGTAAGATAGTAGTGAAAATTGTTTTGCAAATTTATCAAATAAACTTTGTTGTTTCAAAGCTGATTTTATACCTAAAAACATAGAAATAGCAAAAACCAAAACTAAGCTTATTGCATTAAGTAGTAGTGTTATTGGAAGACGTGAGAGTATTTCATCTCTTACACTTTGCCCGCTTGCAAAAGAGATTCCAAAGTCCAAACGAACAACAGCTCCAAGCCAAGATACAAACTGTTCAGGTAAAGATTTATCTAATCCATACACACGTTTTAGTTGTTCTACGGATTCAGCCGTTATGTTTGGATTGAGTTCGCCACTAGCGAAAAAAGAGTTTGGAGCCATGTGAATAGCTCCAAAAGATATGATGCATATTATCAAAAGCATCAGCACTACATACAATACTTTTTGTAGTACTATTTTAAACATTATTTGTTTCTCAAATCCCAAGCGAGAGTTGTTTTTCCCTCTTCGTCTTTAGTTGCAAGTGCCATTCCCATAGCATTGTAACCACTATCCACATAGTGAACTTCACCCGTAACAGCAGTTGAAAGGTCACTTAAAAGGTACATTCCACTGTTTCCTACTTCGTCAGTTGTTACGTTTCTACCAAGTGGAGAGTTTGTCTCATTCCAGTTTAGTATCATTCTAAAATCACCAATACCAGAAGCTGAAAGAGTTTTTATTGGTCCTGCACTGATTGCATTTACTCTAATGTTTCTTTTTCCACAATCAACTGCCAAATAACGCACACTTGATTCAAGTGCAGCTTTTGCAACACCCATAACATTGTAATGAGGTATAAACTTAGGACCGCCCAAGTAACTTAGAGTCAAAATTGAGCCATTATCATTCATAACAGGCATACAAGCAGCAGTAAGCGAGATCAATGAATAAACTGAAGTTCCAAGTGCAACATCAAAGTCTGCTCTTGTTGTGTCAATTAAACCACCTTTAAGTGCTTCACGTGGTGCAAATGCAACAGAGTGAACAACAAAGTCAATCTTACCAAAATCTTTTTCTAGCGATTTAGTAAGTTCTGTTAAATGCTCAGGATTGTTAACATCAAGTTCATAAACTTTATTACTCTCAAACTCTTCAGCGATAGGACGAACACGTTTCTCTAACTGCTCATTTAAAAATGTAAATGCAAGCTCTGCCCCTTGTGCTTTACAAGCTTTTGCTATTCCATATGCTATTGATTTGTTATTTGCTATTCCTACAATTAGACCTTTTTTGCCCTTCATTATCATCGTTTACTTCTCCCCATTTTTTTGTGCAGCTTCTATCATCTTACAAAATGCTTCTGCTGTCCAGCTTGCAGTTCCCACTAGAACTCCATCACAATTTTCGATATCTAAAATATCACCAACATTATCTACTTTTACACTACCACCATACAGAAGTGGTTTTTGAATACTTTCTCTAAGTCTTTTTAAAACTTCTTTTATATCTTCATTACTAGCAGTTAGTCCAGTACCTATTGCCCATACAGGCTCATACGCTATAACCAATCTATCATAATCCAAATCAATCCCATCAAACTGCTTCCAAACATAAGCCATAACAGCATCAATGCCAGCTTCACGAATCTCTTTAGGCTCACCAACACAAAAAAGAATCTCTACACCCTGTTCTTTTGCAAAGTCAAACTTCTTAAGTATCAGTTCACTGCTCTCTTTAAGCACATAACGACGCTCAGAGTGACCAATAAGAACACTGTCAACTTCGAACTCTTGCAGTTGCTCAAAACCTATTTCACCAGTATATGAACCTTTGCAAGTTGGGTAAAAATTCTGTGCACCAACTTTAATGCTACTGTCAACTTCAAAGTTATCAAGTGCAGTTGCTGCTGGATAGATACGAGCTTGAACACTAGAGTCAGTTTTACTTACAAATTCCTCAACTTGAAGAACAAACTCTCTTGTACTTTTTCTTGTATGGTTAGTTTTAAAGTTTGATGCAATTATCATGAATCTATATCCTTGCTATTTAGTGGCTTAACTCCTGGTAACTCTTTACCTTCAAGAAGCTCCAGACTCGCTCCACCACCTGTTGAGATAAACGTCATCTCATCAGCATCACCCGCACGAGCAACAACGTCAGCAGTGTCACCACCACCTATAACAGTTGTCGCATGAGCTTCACTTATAGCATGTGAGATTTTATGACTACCTTTTGCAAACTTTTCAAGTTCAAAAACACCCATTGGTCCATTCCATAGAATAGTTTGAGCATCATTGAGTGCTTCTCTAAACAGTCTTGAAGTTGCTGGTCCTATGTCAAGTCCCATCCAACCATTTGGAATCTCTTGAGTTGTAACAAATTTTATTGTTGTATCTTGCGAACAAGTCTGAGCAGCAACTACGTCAACAGGAAGATAAAACTTAACTCCAAGTCTTTTAGCTTCAGCTATAACTTTAAGAGCCTCATCAAGCAGATCATCCTCCACTAAAGAGTTTCCAATATCAAGTCCTTGAGCTTTCAAAAATGTAAAAGCCATACCACCACCAATAATGAGCTTGTCTATACGAGGAAGAAGATTTATAAGAGCTTTAAGCTTTCCACTAACTTTACTTCCACCAACAACTGCTACAAATGGACGAGCTGGAGCTTTTAATAAGTTTTTAGAGAACTCTACCTCTTTTTGAAGTAAAAATCCTGCGGCACTTGTACTCTCATCAAAAAACTTAGTTATCGCTTCAACAGAAGCATGAGCACGGTGACAAACACCAAAAGCATCATTTATGTAAACGTCTGCATACTCACTTAACTCTTTTGCTAAGTTTTCATCATTCTTAATTTCACCTTTTTCAAATCTAAGATTTTCTAAAAGAAGAACTTCTCCACTTTGCAAAGATTCAACTTTCTGCTTTGCATCATTCCCAACAACATCACTTGCAAATTTAACTTCACAATTGAGTATACGAGTAAGTCTTTTAAAAACTGGGTCAAGTGAATACTTCTCTTCAAACACTCCCTTTGGACGTCCAAGATGACTAGCAACTATTATTGAACAACCATTATCTAAACAGTAACGTATAGTTTGTATCGCTGAGCGAATACGTCTATCATCTGTTATATTAAAAAACTCATCTAAAGGAACGTTAAAATCACAACGAATAAATACTCTCTTACCTGCTACTTCGATATCTCTAATAGAACGTATCATAGTATTTCTTTACTTGCTAACATGAAGAGCCATATCGATTAATCTTACTGAATAACCCCATTCGTTGTCGTACCATGCCATGATTTTTACCATATTCCCATCTATAACTTGTGTTAAATCACCTGCTACAATTGAGCTTATAGGACAGCTTACAAAATCTTGAGAAACTCTATATTGGGTATCTACTTCTAAAATTCCTTTTAATTCGCCAT
>DQTM01000133.1 GCA_015662785.1 Sulfurospirillum arcachonense
GCCACCTTATTGGTGGTGTAAATTTTTAATGAATGTGCCTTGAGTGCAATGATAGATAATATTTTTAATTTTCTATTGCATAATTTGGGTTAAATTATTTAATAAATATTTATAATTATTAGGTATCATAAATATGAATTTTTATATCACAAAGGGGTTTTATGGAGTCTTTTTTAAAAAGTATTCTTTCGATGAAAATGGCGGTTCTTTTTTTAGTTATATTTGGAGTGGTAACTGGTGTAGCCACATTTATTGAGAATGATTTTGGCGTAGCTGGTAGCTGGTCTGTTGTATATACTACAATTTGGTTTGAAGCAATTCAAGTCATGCTAGGACTTCTTATAGTTTACAATATGTTCAAATATAAAGTTTTTCAAAAAAAGAAGCTTCCTGCATTAATGTTTCATCTAGGTTTTGTTGTTATATTAATTGGTTCAGGAATTACAAGATATATGGGCTATGAGGGCTCACTTCATATCCGTGAAGGAAAAACAGAAAACAGAGTAGTATCATCAGACTCTTTTATCATAGCACATGCTAAAAAAGATAATAAAGTATATACTGTTAGTAAAAAGAAAGTAATTTCTAGCATAGGTTCAAATAGCTTTTCTATGAGTTTAGATGTTGATGGCGAAGAAGCAAATATACAGTACAAAGAATTTATTCCAAATGCAACTACAGATGTAGTAGACTCAGCCAATGGAAAACCTATGATTTCTATGATGGTTAGTAACGGCGGTAGAACAGAAAATGTTGTTTTGAAAAACAATGAATATTTAAATGAAACACCAATTTACTTTACACTCAATTCACAGATGAAATCAAGAAACAAATTTTTTGTCAATATTACCACAAGAGATGGAAAGTTTTATTTTATATCAGACCAAGAGATAAGCTGGTTTAAAATGGTAGAAAATAAACGTGGTATTTATGAAGCAAACAAAGAGTATGAGTTTGTTAGAGGACAATTATATACTATGGGAGATACAAACTTTGCTCCTAAATATATAGGATTAAAGGCTGAAGAGAAGATTATAACAAATGCAAATCCTATGCAAAGAGGGCAAAGAAGTCTCTCAGCAGTTATAGTTGATGTTACATTTAAAGGTGAAACAAAAGAGGTAGCACTGTACGGTATGGGTAAAGGTGCCAAAGGGTACACAAAATCTATAAACCTCGCAGGAACTAATTTTGACTTAGAGTGGGGCTCACAAATATTTGAATTACCATTTTCAGTTAAGCTGAATGATTTTCAATTGGATAGATACCCAGGATCAAGCTCACCAATGTCATATGCTAGTGAAATAGAAATTATGGATAAAGCCAATGGAGTTAATTTGCCATATAGAGTTTATATGAACCATGTTTTAGATTATGCAGGATTTAGATTTTTTCAGAGTTCATACGATACTGATGAAATGGGAACAATTCTTTCAGTTAACAGTGATCCAGGCAAATGGCCAACATATATAGGCTATATTCTACTTACTCTTGGTTTATTATTTAATGTATTAAACCCAAAAAGTCGTTTTAGAAAATTAGCAGGGATGATTCAAAAAGATATGGATAAAATAAAGTCAGTAGTAGTTGCATTTTTGATGGTATTTGGTCTTCTTCAAGTTGGTGAACTTCAAGCAAATGAGAATGCTTTTAACTATCTTAAGAAGTACGACAAAGCTCATGCTGATAAATTTGGTGAGATATTAGTTCAAAGCGCAGATGGTAGAATAAAACCAATAGACACAATTTCAACAGAGGTTTTAAATAAAGTATATAGAAAATCTAACTTTAGAGGCATGAGTGCAAATCAAGTTATATTAAGTATGATGGCTAGTCCAGGAGAGTGGCAAGTTCAACCAATGATACATGTTTTTCACCCAGAATTAAAAAAGCTGATAGGTTTAGATAAAAATCAGAAAAAAGCTACTTTTAATGACTTTTTTGAGACAGGCGGTAAGCACTCTTATAAATTGCAAAAATATGCAGAAGAAGCTAATCGTAAAAAACCTGCTTTAAGAAATAAATTTGATAAAGACATCATTAAAGTAGATGAGAGAGTAAATATCTGTTACTATGTTTATACTGGTGAAATTTTCAAAATGATTCCAAAAATAGGAGATCCAAATAACAAATGGTATAGCCCTAAGTCTGCAATTTCTCTTTTTGGTGATAGTGAAAGTAGTGATGTACGTTCACTTTTAGCAGGATATTTTGATGCTATAGCAAAAGGATTAGAGAGTGGGGACTGGAGCAGTGCAGATAGTGCAGCCCAGAATATAAAATCATATCAAGAACAGTATGCATCTGATATTATGCCAAGTCCAAGTCGCATAAGTGCAGAGATGTTTTTCAATAAAGCGGCAATGTTTCAAAAACTTACACCTTTTTATCTTATAAGTGGATTTTTACTACTATTTGCAATATTTGCTAAGATGATTAAACCATCAATATCTCTTAAATTAATAACAAAAATAGTATTTGTTTTAGTTTTACTTGGTTTTGCAGTACATACATTTGGTTTAGGCTTGAGATGGTACATCGCAGGTCATGCACCATGGAGTAATGGTTATGAGTCTATGATATATATTTCATGGGCACTTACTCTTGCTGGCTTATTCTTTTCAAGGCAGTCTATAGTTTCACTTGCACTTACTTCTATACTTGCGGGTGTTACTCTATTTGTGGCACATCTAAGTTGGATGGACCCTCAAGTAACAACATTAGTGCCAGTTTTGAACTCTTATTGGCTTAATATTCATGTTTCTGTAATTACAGCAAGCTATGGCTTCTTGGGTCTGTGTTCACTTTTAGGTTTCTTTACTTTAATACTGTTTATAATCAAAAAAACAAATCAAAAGTCACAACGAAATGATGAGATAGACAGAAACATAGTTGAAGCAACAAGAATCAATGAAATGTCTATGATTTTAGGACTAAGCTTACTTACCGTAGGGAACTTTCTTGGTGGAGTCTGGGCAAATGAATCATGGGGAAGATATTGGGGCTGGGATCCAAAAGAGACATGGGCCTTAGTATCAATTTTATTTTATGCAGCAATTGTTCACTTTAGATTTATAAAAGCTTTAAATAATCAGTTTGCATTTGCTGTAGCTTCAACTGTAGCTTTTGCTTCTATTATTATGACTTATTTTGGAGTGAATTTTTATCTCTCAGGTATGCACTCTTATGCATCAGGTGATCCTGTTCCTATTCCTGTATTTGTATATTATACCGTTGCAGTAGTTGCAGCTATAATAGCATTAGCATGGAGAAATAGAAACTTATCTAAGACACTCTAACAATTCATCTAAGGGACTTTTTTAGGTCCCTTAGATATAATTGTGTTAAAGGTAGTAAAGTGGAAGAAAAAGGTCTAATAGTAGCTCTTGCAGTAGCTCTGTTTATTATAATAATCTTGGTTTTAGTTGTTGTTGTCTCATCTATGGGTAAAAAAACTAAAAAAGTAAAAGTTGTAAAAAACAGGGAATTGTAAAAGGTAAAAAATACACCATAGAAAACATGGTAGAACTCGCAGCAAATAGAAACACAACTAAAAATGATTTAACAAGTGCAATTTTAAAAGTTTCTAAAGAGTTTATATTCCCCTCAAAAATAAAAGGTAAAACTCCAAAAGATATAAAAGTATATCTTAACTTCGTTCTCCTTATAGCAAGTCATAAAAAATCAGATGCAAAACTTATAGCTTTTATGAATACAACTCTTAAAAAAGTGAATCAAGACTATTCTAAAGAAATTGATATTTACGAAAATGAAGGTCTTAGACAAAGAATGAATAGGGCTTAAAATTATTAGACTTTTTGTATATGTGGTTGATTGAAGATGTATGGTGATCCCAAGGAGATTTGAACTCCTGTTACCGCCGTGAAAGGGCGGGGTCCTGGACCACTAGACGATGGGACCATACAAGAATGGTGTCCTGTGTTGGATTCGAACCAACGGCCACTTCCTTAAAAGGGAAATGCTCTACCGGCTGAGCTAACAAGACACATCAAAACAATAGATAAAAAAATCCTAAATTTAAACTGTAACCTTTTAAATTTAGATATGATTTTTTTGAAAAGTATCATGGCGCGGCGGACGAGACTCGAACTCGCGACCTCCGGCGTGACAGGCCAGCATTCTAACCAACTAAACTACCGCCGCGCATGAAAAATGGTGGTCGCTACAAGACTCGAACTTGTGACATCTACCTTGTAAGGGTAGCGCTCTACCAACTGAGCTAAGCGACCGA
>DQTM01000238.1 GCA_015662785.1 Sulfurospirillum arcachonense
GTAAAGAATATAGCACTGAAAACTTAGAAAGTCTACCCACTGTAGAGGAATCATTTTATATGATAATGAACCTACAATACGAAGTAGAAAAAGTGGATAATCCTTTTTTAGAAGAGACGGTTAAAAGGCTCTCTTCAAAAGAGAGGGAGGATATGATGAGACTTTTGGCACAAACTTTAATCCAAGAAAATAGACGATATTCCAAGCTCTATAGTGATGTAAAAGAACGGATTCCTCATCGTGGTGGGGATGATAATGTTTTGGTAGATTTGGGTTTGATTGGGGATGATGTTTTGGTTGGGCTTTTGGAAATTAACTTAGAAGGGAAAAATAAATATGAATGATGAATATAAATATGATGTAGCATTGTCTTTTGCAGGTGAGAATCGTGAATATGTTGAAGATGTTGCTACTTTTTTAAATAGTTATGGTGTAAAAGTTTTTTATGATAAGTTTGAACAAGCAGAATTATGGGGTAAAAATTTATATAGTCATTTGAGTGATGTCTATAATAAAAAAGCTAAATATACTATTATGTTTATATCAAAAGAGTATAAAGAAAAAGTATGGACAAATCATGAACGAGAATCAGCACAAGCTAGAGCTTTTGAGGAGTCTCAAGAGTATATATTACCTGTTAAGTTTGATGATACAGAGATTTTAGGATTAAACAAAACAGTTTCTTATCTTGATGCTAATAAATATACACCTAAAGAAGTATCAAAGTTCTTTTTAGAAAAAAGTGGTTTTAGTATTAAAAAAAGATGGTGGGGTAATTGGGAAGCAGGAAAAGATAGAAATTGGTTTGAACAAGATTTATTTATCACTAAAGTAGATAGAGAAGGTTTTAATTTTGAATTAATATGTATTCATGGTTCGCATATGGGCGAGATAAATGGTTATGCAAAGTTTATTTCTTCTAGTGAAGCAATATTTGAAAGTGATAATGAATATGATGAAGAAGTTTGTAAGTTATTATTTTTTAGAATAAATGAAACAATACAAGTTACGGAAGAAAATTGTAATTATTATCATGGAATGAGAGCATATTTTGATGGAGATTATGAATTAAACAAAGATATATTTGTTCATTATGATGAAATGCTAGATGATATTATTTTGAGTAACATTTATGAATTAGTAGGTAGAAAATATTGGAATAAATTTCAACAATGTTTTAGTGATACTCATGAATGTGATGACTTAGATAATCTTGATGTAGAGATTATTACTGGTGGGGTAGCAGGATTATATACAATACAGGAATCTATTTTAATGATAGATAAAAACAAAAAAGTTTGGGGTGCATTTATTAATGATGAGGATGATAAAGTTTACTATTTTACTTCTAAAGAAAAATATAAAAATAAATTACCTAAAACTATTGATAACTGGAGAGAAAATTTTAAAGAAAAAGAATTAATATATATAACAGAAGAGATGATAAAGGAAGATAGAGAAGATTTGTTTTATGACTAATTTAAACTTGTCTATCATATTACTTCAAGAACAAAAGATTCATCTTTTAACCACCCTAATCCAAAAAAATTTCAACCAAATGAACCATAACACCTTTTGGGACACCCTAAAAAAAGAAGCTAAAAAACAGGGTCTAAGCGAAAAGGTTTCGCAGATAGCCAAGCTTCATGTAGGGGCTTCTAATGAGATTGATGGGGTCTATTTTGTAGAGTTTGCCGAGGAGTTGATAGTGGCTCATAGCAAGGGAGAGGTTGCTAGGGTTTTGGAGGCTAGAGAGAGTGAATTGAGCCGAGAGTTGGTCAATGTGTTGCTTGATTCTGCTCAAAAGATGATGGCTAATAATGGGTTTACTACTATTGTGCCTCTTATTTTAGAGGTTGTTGGAGCGATTATTGAGCGTAAGGGTTTTTTTGAGTTGGAGGCTTATTGGCACAATCAGTATGTTATTTATTATCTCTATAGTAATCAACCTCAAAAGGCTTTGGCATCTATAGAGAGTGCTTTTGACTGTGACATTGATAATGAACTTTTAATTGATAGATTGGAGATAAATAGAGGATTGACACTCTATAAGTTGGGTCGATATGAAGAGGCTATAGCTCTGTATGCGAGGATTGAAGATACGACTCATAATCTTGTTGATTTGAAACATAATTTGGTGCTTTTTTATAAGGAGCTTGGTAACTTTTCTAAGGCTTTGAGTATTTTGTATGAGCTGTTGGAAATGCTTGAGAGAGATGACTTTAATCAACGCTCTAAAGTTTATGGGAACTTGGCAAATATATATGGTGTTTTGGGACGAAAAGAGAAGCAACGAGAGCAGTTACTTTTGTCTCTTAGGGCTTCTAAGTGTAGTGTTGATAGAAATTATGAGATTGTTATTGCCAACTATTTTAATTTGGCAAACTTTTATTTGAATCAAGAGAATTTTAGTAAAGGTGAGTTTTGGTTGAATGTTTTTAAAAACACTGCTAAAAGAATACAGCGAGAGAGTGACTATTTTTTTAATTATGCTCTTTTGAAGATACGATTTTTTCTCAAAAAAGATGACTTTTTCTCTGCCAAGGCGATTATAGAAAAGATATTACCTGATATAAATGAGAACAGTTCAAATGTAGAGTATCTTTCTTTTTTGCTGCAGTTTGGTATCTGTCATCTTGGCGAAAAAGAGACGGATAAAGCACTAGAGGTCTTTGAAAAATCTATTGCTTTGGCTACCAAAACTAAACATAATGAGTTTATACAGATTGCTAGAGGTTATCTTGGAGTTTGTCAATACCTTTTGAATGATGAAGTGAATGCAAAAGAGAATATAGATGCTTTTTTTAGGCAAGAGAATTTTTTGAGAGGGCATATAAATGATTCACTTACACAGTTCTATTTTTCTGTAGACAGAGAGAGTATTTACCATAGCATTATAGAAATTTTAGTCTTTAAAAATGAGACCAAACTATTGTTTGAGATACTACAAAATGTAAAATCAAATGCTGTGAGTTTTAATAGTGATAAGAGAATAAGTTATGCGTCATTGAGAGAGAAGATGGATGAAAAGATGCTGATTTTAGACTACTATGTCAAAGATGAGTTGGTTTTTTGTTTGGTTGTTGAAAAGGGTTTTGATGCTCCTGTTTTGCTTCGCTTAGAGAGCAGTGAAGCTGAGATAGTCGCTACTGCAAAGGATTACTTTACTGTGTTGAGTTATGCAAGAGGAATAACTTTATATAATCCATTTCAATTTTTAGAAAAACTTTCAGATAAAATTCTTCTGCCGTTGGCTAAGTATATAGAGAACAAAGAGACTCTTGTTATCTGTAGAAGTTCTCATCTGAATCTCTTGCCGATGCACATTTTCCCCTATGTAAAGGGGCTACTGCTTGAAAAAGTTGCCACCTCTTATGCTCTTAATAGTGCTTTGATATTTTTTGAACCAAGTATAATGACAGGCTGTAACATCATCACAAGTAGTCAAGCCAATGATAGCCCCAAAACAAGAGACTATTTTGAAAAAGAGTTAAACCATGTAGAGATGTATCTACAACAAAAATACAGAGTAGAGAAGTTTGCAGAAGACCCTAATAGTAAAGAGAGACTTTTCAACAATAGAAGAGCTATTATCCATCTCATCAATCATGGAATATTTAGAAATGAGAAGCTAAATAAAAGTGGAATGTTTTTAAAGGATAAGGGAAAAGATGTTTTTATAAATATAGATGAACTTTTTTCTCATAAGCTAAATACAGAATTTATTTTCATGAGTGGATGTAGTACAGGAGAAGTTCACACTCTAAAAGGCGAAGAGCCGTTGGGTATCGTTAGCTACCTACACTCTAATGGCACAAAATCAGCCATATTAAGCTCATGGATAATTCCATCGGAGATAGAGACTACTGTAGATGTGGTTAGAGATTTTTATCGGTATTGGGTAGAAGGTGAGTTGAGTAAAAGTATGGCTTTACAGAGGGCAATGATAGATAATAAAACGGTGAATCCTTATGAATATGCTGGGTTTGTTTTGTTTGGTGGGATTTGATTGCAAACTTATTTAAAAAATATTTTTGATAAATTAATTTCAGTATAATATAACTGGGCTCAAGGCTCAAAAGGCTCCAAAAGGCTCAGGGCTCAAGGGGTCAGGTGAACGTAATCAAATCACCCAAAATCATCCATACCTCTTAACAATCCCACTAATCGTAGACTGTGCCATCTCTAAA
>DQTM01000008.1 GCA_015662785.1 Sulfurospirillum arcachonense
CTTTCAGGAGCAAATAGATGCAAAATACCATCAAAAACTTAGAAAAAAATGGATTTGAAGTTCTATATGTAAAGGACTCGAAAGAGGCATTACATGTAGCAAAGGCTTACATCAAAGATGGACTAAAAATAGGGCTTGGTGGTTCTACTACTGTAGCAGAGACAGGTCTTTTAGAGTATCTTCTAAATCATAAAAACATCTCTTTAATCAACCACAATGAAGCTGGGATTGATATGCAAGAGAATTTAAAAAGAAGACGAGAAGGTATGTTAAGCGACCTATATATTACAAGTTGTAATGCTGTGACACAAAATGGTGAACTTGTAAATGCAGATGGCAGTGGAAACAGAGTAGCTTCACAAATCTTTGGACCAAAAAAGGTTCTTCTTTTAGTTGGTAAAAATAAAATAGTAGAAGATATAAATGCAGGATTTGAACGCATAAAAAATGTCGCCGCTGTAAAAAATATAGATCGTATGAATAAAAAAGCAATAAGCATGGGCAAAGAGCCTCGTTTTAATGGCAACAATATTGCGAACAAATTTACATTTATAAATGGTGATGAAAAAGGAAGAACCACTATAATCCTGATAGGCGAAGAATTGGGTTACTAATGTATGATTTTCTTGTAATTGGTGGGGGAATTATAGGTTTAAATATAGCAAAAAACCTCAAAGAGAGAGACTCTACATGTAAGGTAGTTCTCATAGACAAAGAACCCGCACTTGCAATGCACAGTAGTGGAAGAAACTCTGGTGTTCTTCACGCTGGATTTTACTACTCTGCCGATAGCTTAAAAGCAAAGTTTACCAAAGACGGGAACAAAGCCCTACATGAGTTTTGCGAACAAAGAGGTCTACATGTAAACAAATGTACTAAAGTAGTCATTGCAACTAACGAAGAAGAGTTAAAAGGCTTAGAAGAGTTAAAAAAACGTGGAGATAAAAACGGTGTTGAACTCTCATGGATGGATGAAGATATGCTAAGCATAAAGTATCCAAACATACAAACATACAAAAAAGCACTATTTTCACCAACTACATCTACTGTCAACCCTAAAGAACTTACTTTAGAGTTTGCTAAAGTTATAGAAGAGATGGGCGTAACCATACTCACAAATACAGCTTACAAAAAACGCATAAGTGATACCGAAGTACTAACTTCTCAAGGAAGCATAAAGTGCAAAAAAGTCATCAACTGTGCAGGGTTATATGCTGACAAGATAGCACAAGAGTATGGTTTTGCTAAAAACTATGTCATCATTCCATTTAAAGGAATCTATCTTAAAGACAAAGACAATCTTTCAAAACTTGAGACAAATGTATACCCAGTTCCAAATCTAGCCAATCCATTTTTAGGTGTTCACTACACTCTAACTGAAAACAATGCAGCAAAGATAGGACCAACAGCCATACCAGCTTTTTGGAGAGAGAACTACAAGGGTTTCGATAACTTCAAATTCGATGAGATGATTCAAATCCTCTTTTACGAAGCTAAACTTTTTATAACAAATGCTTTCGGATTTAGAGCCTTAGCCTATACAGAAGTAAAAAAATATCTTAAATCACATCTTATAGGACTAGCCCAAATACTAACAAAAAACATGAATCACAAAGGCTACACTTCGTGGAGCACGCCTGGAATCAGAGCCCAACTACTAGACACTAAAACACTCGAACTAGTACAAGATTTTGTTGTTGAGGGTGATGAAAATAGCGTTCATATACTCAACGCAGTAAGCCCTGCCTTCACCTCGTCCATACCCTTTACAAACTGGGTAGTTGAGAACTATATAATTAAAAAATAGCCTTTACATGTAAAGGCTATTAGTTTACCCCATCAATAAAAATTTCTATAAAATTGTGTATTTTATTTTTTAGTCGATTAACTATTGTTTTCCTTTGGGCGTAAGTCGGCTTTTTTTCGACATATATTTTTAACTACTGAACACCTTTTTTAAGTAAATCAAATAACTTTATGTTTATAAAAAACTTTGTTCTTCCTATTTGTATTACTTGAAAAATACCTATTTTTTCCATCTCTTTTAAGTACTTTGATGCAGTCTCCCTATGAAGTCTCAACTCTTCAACTAAAAAATCTATTTTTGTATAAGGGTGTGAAAAAATAACTTCTAACAAATCTTTACTATATATCTTAGCAACTCTTCTCTTAATTTATATTTAGTCTCTTTCATCAAGCTATCTATACCATTTATCATTTTGATAGTTTCTAAAGATGTTTGCTCAACTCCATCTAACATATACATAATCCACTCATGCCAATTATCTTCTGTTCTTACTTCTTGTAAAAGCCTATAGTAATCGCTCTTGTTTTTTATGATGTATCTACTCAAATACAATATTGGTAAATCTAACAAATTCTTTAGCACTAAATATAGTATATTTATAATTCTTCCTGTGGTAAATTTAGTTTAGATGGTGGTTATGCAAAAGCAAATGATATGAAAAATATGGTTTCATCAAGCCTAGGAGAAACAGGCGATGCAACAGAATACTGGGGTAAAGTTGGTTATGCTTATAACAAGAAAATCGATACATCTTTAGGATATTCTGACATAAGCTCAAACAACGATGCTTTAGATCAAAAATTCTTAAGATTTGAAGTCAAATATAACTTCTAATCACATAAAGCTAAGTCCAATAGGGACTTAGCTTTACAATCTCACACAAAAAAACCTTTAAATTATGCTATACTTATTTTTAAAGGAAATAAATTGAAAAAATTATTAGCACTCTTAATATTAGGAGTCATTTTAAATGCACAAAGTTTTGAGAGTTATCTAAAAAGTTTTGATTATAAAGCTCGAACAGATATGAAAATCAATTCGGTTGAAATGACTGCTATGGTAGAAGAAGGTGAAGCTGTTTTGATTGACATTAGATTTCCTGATGAGTATGAAGCATGGCATATGGGCTTTTCAAAAAATATCCCTCTAAATGAGCTCCCTGATAGGTTAAATGAATTACCAAAAGACAAACTCATAATCACAGCATGCCCTCACAACGACAGAGCAAACATGGCTAGAATGTTTTTGATAACAAAAGGCTACAATGCTCGTTACTTAAACGATGGTCTTCTTAAAACTGCTAACTTTTTAAGAGGAGACAATGCAAAAGAGTTTATAGATGAATATAAAAAAACGATGAACAAAAAGTAGTCCTAGTATGGACTAATCTCATCATTGCATCTTAACCAACCCTTGACAATACGGTAAATATTCCAAATTGCAGAAGCTAAAAGAATTAACCACCCAATGCCTATAAAAATCGTAACTGTTCCAATAATGCCTAAAATCAAAGTTATCCAAAAAGTGTTAATTTGCCATCTAAAATGATCCTCAATCCATGCCTGTTTTGCATCACCTCTCTTCACATACGCAATAATAACACCAATAAGATAAGTTACTCCAAAAAGATACGACAAGGCATATAATATATAAACAACAAAAACAACTTTTTTTGCTGACTCTACTTTTTTTTCATCTGTGTACTGCATAATTTTTCCTATAACAATTTTATTCAATATTTGCATAAGAAATTATACTATAATTACCTTTCAAAGGAAAAGTAATGCAAAACAAAAATATATTTTTTATATTACTCACTATAGCTATGCTTGGTTGGGGTGCTTCTTGGGTCAATGTAAAAGTTCTAAGTCTGTATGTCAACGAATATGAGATGATATTTTTAAGATTTGGTATAGCAGCTTTAAGTTTTATTCCCATACTCATTTTCTTGAAAAAATCTTTTAAAATAGACAAAAAAACTGCTCTTTTAGTTCTGCTTGCTGCGGTTTCAAATGTAGCTTATATGAAGTACTTTTTTCTTGGGACTAAACTTGGGACTGCAGGACTTGGTGGAGCATTTGTAACTACTTTAGTTCCAATAAACACATTTATTTTTATGGCTCTATTTTTTGGTCGTAAAATTGGTACTAAAGAGATTTTAGCTCTTCTTTTAGGTGCATTTGGAGTTATGATGATACTTGGTGTTTGGACGCTAGAGCGTTCACAAGTCCTAACTCAATACAATCTATATTTTGTTTTAGCTTCTATTTTATGGCCTATTTTAACCATAGCAAGCTCAAAGGCAACAAAGGTTGCCCCTATTGTTTTTATCTTTTACATGTACAGCGTTACAACTCTTTTAGTAGCTCTATTTTTTGTAGATTTTTCATTTATAAAAACACTAAATTATGAGCCAAAATTTTTATTTAATATTATCTGTATTGCTATTGCAGGAACTACATTTGCAACTACTATCTACTTCATTGGCATAGAAAAACTAGGAACCAATGAAGTTAGCTCTTTTATCTTTTTAGTACCATTTTTTGCTATAGGTCTTAGTGCTATGTTTTTAGGTGAATCTATCGGTCTACATGTAATCATGGGAACTATTTTAACTATCATAGCAGTTTCAATGCTAAACAATATCAAATTTGATATAATAACTCTTATAAAAAAATAGAGGTAAAAAATGAACCTAACACATTTGGATGAAAAAGACAGACCAAAAATGGTCGATGTATCTGATAAAGAAGATACAACAAGAGTAGCAGTAGCAAGTGGAAAGATAACTATGAGCCAAGTTGCATATGACATGATAGTAGGCGAAAAATCAAAAAAAGGTCCAGTTCTCCAGACTGCTGTCATCGCAGCAATATTAGGAACTAAAAAAACTAGTGATTTGATACCTATGTGTCATCCTTTAATGCTTACTGGTGTTAATGTCGATGTAGATGAAGTACCTGAACTTCCTGGTTTCAAGCTTAGTGTTACCGCTAAACTAAAAGGTCAAACAGGCGTTGAAATGGAAGCACTTACAGGCGTAAGCATAGGACTTCTTACTATTTATGATATGGCAAAAGCTATTGACAAATCTATGGTTTTATCCGATATTCAATTAGAATCAAAATGTGGTGGGAAAAGTGGTGAATTCAAAAGATCTTAAACTAAACTATCCATGTAAGTGGGAATACAAAACCATACTTGAGTCACATCACGATATAAGCAACATTGTTGCAAGTGTCCTTGAAAAAAGAGAACACTCTATAAAAAAATCAAACAATAGCAAAACAGGCAAATACCAAAGTCATACTGTTGCAACACTAGTACATAGCGACGAAGACAGAAAAGCAGTTTTTGAAGAATTAAAAAATCACGAATCTATAAAATTCGTTCTATAGGAGTTATAAAATGAAATCACTACAAAATATATTTAGTGCAACTATCAAAGAGAGTAAAGAGGATAACAATCTTCCATCAGTTATAAGCGAACTTACATTTGAGCTCTCAAAAAAGAAAATACAAAGACTCAAAGATGATTCTCATATACAAGCTCGTTTAGGTGAGCTTTTTGAATTTTATACAAGAGCTCTACAGAGTGAAAACCTTGAAAACTCTACAAATATAGATGCCATTATATCTGGTCTCATCAAGGCTGCTAGTTATGATAAAGAGGAGTTTTTATATAAAAGTCTATATGAAAAAGAACAACTAGAAAAGTCTATAAACAAACAAAAAGAGAGCATTAAAAACACCATAATGGGTACTTTTGATACTCTTGAAGCTCATATTGAGAACATGGATAAAAGTATTTCAATAGAGTCACTAAAAGCACTTCACAATACCAAACTCAGAGGTGTTGAGATGCTTGGAATTTTAAAAGAAACTACAAGTGAAGCTATTTTAACTACTCTTGAAAAAGGCAAAGATGTAGAAGATACTGTTTTTGAAATCACAAAAAATATTACTTATCAAACTATTAAAGAGGGTGACTTCTCAAAAACAAGAATTTTAGAAATAGCAAACACAATTCTTAACGCTACCATAGAGATAGCAGATGAAGAAAAAGCAAATGCAAAAGCACTTTTAAATGGAGCAGTCCACGGAACAAAAGAGGGAATGGCAAAAGCGATAGACAAGTTTAAAAACGACCTCAAATTTGCTCCCGAAGAGTTAGCTACTGAAGATTTAAAGACTATCAAAAAAGATCTCTCAGATATAGATAATGCTTTTGTAGAAGTAGTAAAATCAGCTAAAAAAACTTCTGTTGGTCTTTCTGTGGAAATCATTGAAAATATACTAAACAATGATATAGATAACTCTCTATCAAAAGTAAAAAGAGTTGCTATTGAAGCCAGAGAGACTTTAAGTGAAAAGATAGATGAATTAAAACTAGAAGACAATGAATTCCTAAAAAAAGCTGAGAAAAAAATAGAAGAGCTAGAAAAAATAGCTTCAAAAAAAATAGAATCTATAAAACAAGATGAGAGAACCCAAAACGCAACAAAAGAGGCAAAACGCCTTGGAAATCATGCTTGGGAAGTAGCTAAAAGTGCAGTAGAAAGTGCTATAAAAAGTGCAAAAGATGTTATAAATAAAAAATAAATTTGCTAACAACATGATAAAAGTTATATTAACAACATTACTTTTATCATCGTTTTTATACGCCCAAAAATTGCCTCTAATCTTCAAGGGCAATAAAAATTTTAGTGATAGTGAACTTTATAAAGTAGCCTCTATTGAAGTGCCATTTTTTAGCTCTTTTTTACAAAACATTCCAAAAATATCTACAGAAGAGACGCAAGAAGTAGCTCTTATCATAAAAAACTACTATAAATACAAAGGTTTCTTTCACGCAACAACTAAAGCATCTACGTTAAATGATAAAGTCATAATAGAAATTCTAGAAAATGAGCCCCTAATAATTGCTGATATGACTATAAACTCTAAATTGGATGTAGCCTCTCAAATACCTTTTGAAGTTGACGATATATTTGATAGTGAGAAATTCACTCAAAGCAAAAAAAATATAAAAATTTTTTATGAAGACAATAGCTACTGCAAGATTGAACTATTTGCAAAAGCATGGATAGATATAGAGACTAATAATGCCTACTTAACTTATGATACTAAAGAATATGACAAGTGTACCATTGATAGCATAAGCATAACTTCTACCAAAAATATAGATACCAAAATAGTAAAATCACTTTTGTATATAAGAAAAGGTGATGATTTTTCATCCAAGCGAATAAAAGATAGCTACGATAGCTTGTATGCTACAGGAGGCATAGCAAAAGCAACAATCAACACGCATATAGATGAGAACAGTAACAAGGTGAGTGTAACTGTAGAAGTTCAAGAAAATGACAAACCAACAAGACTTGAAACTGGGTTGGGATTTAGTACAGACGAAGGGGCTATGGTCTCTTTGGGCATAGAAAATAAAAACATATTTGGCAATTTAAAGACATTAGGATTAAACACTAGAATCACTCAAAAAAAACAGAACATACAGCTCAATTTCAATATGCCTCTTTCTCATAGAAACTCAACAGGCGCTGATGGTGGTTATGCTAATGATATATTTGACGGGCACAAAGAAGAGAGAACTTTTGCAAACATATATCTCGCTCATAGGAAAAAACCTCATAGGCTAACAGAGAGTATAGTATTTGATAACTCAAATACTTACGGTAGTGAAGATAAAATACTCTTTCCTGAAGGAAAAACTTTTATAACATCACCAAAGATAAGATGGGACTATGACACCAGAGACAATATACTTAGCCCTAAAAAAGGGCACTTTTTGAGTGCAGAGTTAATGGGTTCTGTTGAAAGCATTGTATCAGAGGCATCATACTATAAAACAAAAATCAAAGGTGGTTATATACTTCCCTTAAAACAATCTATATTAGCATTTCAAGCAACATTTGGACACTTAAACATATACGAGGGTGCAGTACCTGCTTCTTACCGTTTTTATGCTGGAGGAGTGAACTCAAATCGTGCCTATACATATAATTCTTTGGGACCTAAAAACAAACAAGGCGACCCTGCTGGTTTTAACACAGTCTTTGAAACTACTATTGAGTATCGTTATCCCATATACAACAACTTCAAAGGTGTAGTTTTCAATGACAACACTTTTATTGCAGATAGTCCGGTCGATAACTACAATGGAGGATACTATAGCCTTGGGGTTGGTATAAGGTATGAAACTCCGATTGGTCCTCTTGCTTTTGATGTTGGATTTGATGTAAACGACCCACAAGAAAATTATGCTTTCCAATTTAGAATTGGTGAAGTGTTTTGATAAAAGTTTTATATATAGCTATTAGAAACCTAATAATAGTTTTCATAGCACTTATACTTATACTTCTATATTTTCTCTCAGGAAAAGAGATACTCCCCTATCTAGCTCAAACTTATCTGAAAGACTATGGAATATCTTATTCTAAAATAGAGGGTAGCATTGTAGATGGCTTTATCATAAAAGATGTAGTGTATGAAGATAGTGTAAAAATCAAACTCTTAGAAGTAAGGTACAATCCTCTTTCACTTGTACGTTTAACTCCCAAACTAAAACTAATAAGAACACAAGGTCTACATGTAGATACAAACTTTTTTCTAAAAAATGATTCTAACTCATCACAAAAAATTATAAACTTTCAAATAACAAATCTTGTTTTGAACAACACAGAAGTTCTATATGAAGATAAAAACATAAGTTTCACTACAAACATAAACTCTTTTGAGTTTGGAAAACGTATAAAAATAGCAAATCTGAACTTAGATCACGCTACTCTAAAAGATAATAAAAACCGTATCGATATAATTCTAACAGCAAAAAAGTTAGACTACAAAAAAAGCCTCAGCATAGAAAACTTTAATATTACAGCAGAAACTCCTTATGGAGAGTTTAGTAGTGAAAATGCTCAACTAAATAAAAATATTCTAATAGCCTCCGCTAAAGTAAAGTTAAACCAAAATCTATCAAGCATATATACAAAATTCATAGATGGTATACCCGAAGTATTGGACATAGATTTAAATGCTTCACTAGACGTTATTAACATAAAAACTAAGCTTGATAAGATAACTCTAAAAGAGGATCAAAATCTATCTTTAGAGAAAACTGCTCTACATGTAAAGTATTTTATACAGAGTAATTACTTTGAGGCAGATACTTCTTATGCTCTTTTATATGAGGGTTTTGAACTCAGCGTGAAACAAAATGCCTCTTTTACCACCAACTTACAATTTCAATCAACAGCAAAGATCAATATACTTGAATCTCCCATAAACCTACCAACAAAAACAGTTGATATTTCACTAAGTGGAGATAGCAGCTTTATGGTTGCAGATATAAACTCTTCAAACATACAAATTGTTGCAAAAACATATGACTACAAACAATACAGCATAAATAGCAAAACAAACAAACTTCCTTTATCCTTCATCAAAGAGATTCCAATAAGTCTAAAAGATGACTTACTAACGTCTAAAGGTGATTTGGTTATAGATACTGACCCTCTTTTTCTAAGAGGTGAAATAAAAGTAGAAGATAACCACATAATTACAACAAACCACATAGAGATAAAAGACCATAGCATTTTGGTAAAAGGCGATATAGAAGCAAAAAAAGAGGCAAAAGTTTATAATACTTTTGATTTAGATTTGGTATCTAATCTAAACTTTGTATATTTTAAAAACAAAAAACAGAACCTTTTAAATATAGACTCAAAACAGATAAATATAACTATATTTGAAAACAACCATACGTTAAAAGGCTGGGGCAATCTAAATAACAACAACTTTAAAGTCTCTGGAAATATTGCCAAAAAAGGGCAAAACAATATAAAGCTGTTTGCTACTTTTCCATCTATGAAAACTCTTTTAAAAGAGCTCAAAATAAAACTCCCTAAAACAAAAGTACTCTATGATGCACAGGTCGACATAAACGCAAACATAGACTTCAATGAGAACTTAAAACTAAAAAGCACTATAGAGATACCTTGGTTTTATATTCAACCCGATGAAGAGACAACCTATGCCGGTCAAAGTGCAAAATTTGAGATAGAAAAAAAAGGAGATGAGCTCATAATCAAAAAGTATCAGCTTGAACTTATGGGACATAAAATAGACTCTAAAAAAACTTCTATCATAGCTATGGATAAAAACAATACTATAGAAATAAAAGAGTTTTGGGTTTATGACAATTTACTTATAACTGGTCTTGTAGATACTTTTGAAAACAGCATTCAATTAAAGATAAAAAGTGATGATTTCACATACACCTCAAAAGATGGTAACGTAAGTGCAAAGGTAGATATAGATGTGAGCATAGATGACAATGGAGAAAAAATTGAAGGTTTTATAACACTACTTGATGGAGTTATTACTCATATTCCAACAAAAGATTATAGTGAATTAGATAGTGATATAATCATTATTCAAAATATAAATGAAAGAACTCTGAACAATAGATTTATCAACATACATGTAGACTCAAAAAAACCTATAAAATATAGTATCGACAATGTAGACATTGATTTTACTCCAGATTTTTCTATATACAAAGAGAATCACAGTGAAAATATAACCCTACTTGGGTTAGTGACGTTAAACAAAGGAAAAATTAAAGCAATTGATAAAACTTTCAGCTTTAAAAAAAGTGAATTGTATTTTTATAACGAAAATACAAATCCAAAACTAAATCTAAATATCACGCATCAAACGTTAGATTATATTGACATAAATATCTTTGTTGCAGGGAATGTAGAAGCACCGGTTATCATACTCTCATCAAATCCAACAATGAGCCAAGATGACATAATGTCATATATACTGTTTGGAGAAGCTACTGCATCCTCTCTAAACACTTCTGGTGATGCAAATAGTAATAAAATCTACATAAGCTCACTACTAGTAGGTAGTAGCCTTAAAAATATTCTAAATAAATCGGACAATATAAACATAGATACCATCAATATTCTAACAAATGATGAAGGTAGTTTAGGTTACGAAATAGGCACAAGAATCAACAAAGATTTAAGAGTTATCTACAAAAATAATATCATATCAAGCGTAATAGTTCAGTACAATATAAATAGAGCCATAAGAATAGATGTTGATGTTGACCAAGACAATCGTGGAATTAGTCTAGTGTATATAAAAGATTTTTAATAACACGTCAAATAAGTAGGACAATACCCTACTTGCGCTTTATATACTCATCAATCTCAATAGCAGCACTTTTTCCTGCACCCATCGCTTCGATAACGGTAGCTGCTCCTGTGACTATATCGCCACCAGCAAAAACACCTTTTCTTGAAGTACATGTTTCACCCTCTTTTATGACTATTGTACCTTTCCCAGTAACCTCTAAGCCTTTTGTACTTGCCGTTACTAAGTCATTTGGCATAGTTCCAATCGACATAATGACAGTATCGACATCTAAAATAAACTCAGAATTCTCAACAACTTCTGGTTTTCTTCTGCCACTATCATCAGCCTCACCAAGTTTCATTTTTACACACTTAAGACCACACACATGGCCTTTGTCATCTGCTAGAATTTCAACAGGATTAGTAAGTAAATTTAGATTTACTCCCTCTTCCTCAGCATGTTCAACTTCCTCTGCACGAGCTGGAATCTCTTCATAACTACGTCTGTAAACTACGCTTGTTTCAACTCCCAGTCTTTTAGCAACACGAGCTGCATCCATAGAAACATTGCCTGCTCCAATGACTGCTACTTTTTTACCAATAGTTGTTGGCGTATGGTAAGCACTTTCGTGTCCTTTCATGAGGTTTACTCTTGTTAAAAACTCATTTGCCGAAAGAACTCCAACAGCATTTTCACCCTTTATTCCCATAAAACGAGGAAAACCTGCTCCACTTCCTACAAAAACTGCTTCAAAACCATCTTCAAGAAGTTCATCTATCATCAGAGTTTTCCCTATAACAACATTTGTATAAAAATTTACTCCAAGCTTTCTAATTCTGTCTATCTCATTTTCAACAACATCTTTGGGTAGTCTAAAAGATGGAATTCCATATGTCAAAACTCCACCAAGCTTATGAAGTGACTCAAAAACATCTACTTCATAACCAAACTTTGCGAGCTCAGCAGAAGCGGCAAGTCCAGCAGGTCCACTTCCTACAACAGCTACTTTTTTGCCATTTTTATCGGGTACTTTTTGTTCTAAGTGAAGAAGTGACCAATCCCCAACAAAACGCTCCAAAAGACCAATAGCAACAGGCTCTTTTTTAATACCAGTTGTACAAACACTCTCACACTGCTTCTCTTGAGGACAAACTCTTCCACAAACAGAAGCTAGTTTAGTATGTTCAGCTAAAACTTCCGCAGCACCATGAATATCAGAATCTTTTAGCTTGCGTATGAAACCAGGAATATCTATGCCGACAGGACATAGTTCTACACACCTTGGTTTTTTACACTCCAAACATCTATTGGCTTCACTTACAACTTCATCAAGCGTATACCCTAGGTTTACCTCATCAAAACTTTTCACACGATGATCTGAACATCTTATATGAGGATTAGCTCGTTTTTTCACATCTTCATGTTTTTCATGATGAATGGGACACTCCGTATTTTCACCATGGTCTACAAGCTGATTTTCTTCACGAAGACCAAGTCTTTTTTGAGCCTCGTCAAAATCTACTTTAAAACCATCAAACTCAGGTCCATCAACACAAGCAAACTTTTTTCCATCTTTTACTACAAGTTTTTCAAGTAACTGAGTAACATTTCCATGAAAACCATATAAGCCATCATCTGTACAGATATGCACATTTGGAGTCAACTCTCTAAACTGTTTCTCCATAATAAGTAATTTTTTATTTCTCGCCCCTATAA
>DQTM01000113.1 GCA_015662785.1 Sulfurospirillum arcachonense
CAAACATATGATAAACTTTTCATATGAATAAAATTACATATGAAGGATATAAAATGAAAAAAACATACAAAGCGCAAAATATCAACTGCATAAACTGCTCAAATCTTATAAAAGGTTCACTTGAAGATGAATTTGGTGAAATAGCAGTAAACTTAGAAGCAGAACCAAAAGAAGTAACAGTTGAAATCAAAGATGAAAAAAGTGAAGCACATTTCATCAATGAGATGGCAGATATAGGTTTTGATATTATCGATGAGTAAACAACTTATACGCTCTTGTTGTGAAGATGTAAGCTTCATACCAGACATACAAAAAACTCTTCCAAACGAAGATGAACTAGTAGATATAACTTGCATCTATAAAGCTCTTAGCGACCCAATCAGAGTGAAAATACTCTTTGCTTTGATAAAATATGAGATATGTGTAGGAGAGATGGTAAACCTGCTTAACCTCCCCCAATCTCATGTTTCACACCAACTAAGAGTTCTCAAAAAATACAACATAGTAACCTTTACAAAAGAAAAGAAAATGTCCTTCTATAGGATAAAAAATGCACATATAAAAAAGTTACTTCAAATAGCACTGGAAAATGTACAATGTCAAAAGAAAAAATAAACCTAAACATATCAGGTATGACCTGTGTAAACTGTTCAAATGGGATAGAGAGAGTTGTAAACAAAATGGAGGGATTAGATACCTCAAAAGTCAACTTCACTTCAAATAGTGGAGAGTTTACCATCGATACTGAAAAGCTTAATAAATCTAAACTCATAGCAAAAATAAAAAAACTAGGTTATGGAGTCGAAGAAGATATAGAAGCACTTGAAAAGGCTAAAAAAGAGAGTTATAAAAAACTAAAAGCCCTCTTCTTTGTTGCTGCCTCTTTTAGTATTTATATATTTATATTTATGTTTTTTCCAATGACCATGGTAAATAATAATTACATTATATTTGCTTTGGCTTCTGTTATTCAGTTTTATCCAGGACTACGATTTTACTCATTAGCATACAAAGCACTAAGCAATAAAAACTACGATATGAATGTACTAGTTGCCTTGGGCACAAGTGCAGCTTACTTCTATTCTGCTGCTGTTGTTCTCTTCCCTGATATATTCCCAGAGCATCTTCGCTTTATGTATTTTGATGGTGCAGCTGTTATCATCACATTTATACTTCTTGGTCGACTTTTAGAAGAGAGAAGTAAAGCAAAAGCTACTGACTTTCTGAAATCACTCATGGATTTAGCACCTCAAAATGCGAATCTTATTTTAGAAAATGGTGACATTAAAGTAGTCCTTGCAAAAGACTTACATGTAGATGATATTGTTCTTATCAAACAAGGTGAAAAAGTCTCAACAGATGCTATTATAATAAAAGGTGAAGCTGAGATAGACACTTCAATGATTACAGGTGAACCAATGCCAGTTTTCAAAACTCTAGGCGATGAAGTGATAGCAGGAACTATAAATAAAACTGGAACTTTACATGTAAAGGTTCAAAAGTTAAGTTCTGATACGACCCTCTCAAAAATCATAGCCCTATTAAACGAAGCAGGAAGTAAAAAACTACCGATTGCTAGATTTGCAGATAAGGTAGCGAACATTTTTGTGCCAACTGTAATAGCTATTTCAATACTCACTTTTTTGGTTTGGTATTTTGTCGTTGGAGACAGTTTTGGAGCAATTTTGGCTTCAATATCTGTTCTTATCATCTCTTGTCCTTGTGCGCTTGGGCTTGCTACTCCTATCGCTATTGTCAGCTCTGTTGGCAAAGGTGCTCAAGAGGGAATCCTCATCAAAAATCCTGAAATATTGGAAATCATTAAAGATATAAAATATGCAGTTTTTGATAAAACAGGAACATTAACCAAAGGTGAAATCTCTGTAAAAGATATGCTCTTAGATGAAAAATACCTAAGCTTAATAGCTTCTGCAGAACTACAAAGTGAACACCCTATAAGTCAAGCTATAGTAAAGTATGCTCAGGAAAAAAACATACAATTAGATGAGCAAATTGAAGATTTAAGTATACAAGCAGGACTTGGCATAAGTGCTACATGTAAAGGGCAAAAAATCCTCGTAGGAAATTTAACTTTACTTGAATATAACAACATAAACATAAGCCAACAAATCCTAGAGAGTTTTGAAAAAATTCTTAGTGAAGGCAATGGTGCTATACTTGCTTCTATAGATGGCGAATGTATAGGTGTAATTTCACTCGAAGATAGTCTCAAAGATGGTGCTAGTGAGCTTATAGCTGGTCTTAAAGAGAAAAACATAGTCTCGATCTTACTAACAGGTGATAACGAAGTAACTGCAAAAAAAATAGCTAGTAAAGTTGGTATAGATTTAGTCTACGCAGGAGTTATGCCAGATGAAAAGTACAAAGTTATAAAAGAGCTTCAAGAAAAAGCAAAAGTGATGTTTGTAGGAGATGGTATAAACGATAGCGTGTCAATCAAACAAGCTGACATTGGAGTAGCACTAAACAGTGGTTCTGACATCACAAAAGACGCAGGTGACATAATCCTCATCAATAATCAACTAAGCTCTGTCCTAAAAAGCATAAACCTCTCTAGTAAAACAATGACTACCATAAAACAAAACCTCTTCTGGGCATTCTTCTATAATGCTCTTGGAATTCCACTAGCAGCTGGAGTTCTTTATCCCATAATTGGTGTGATGCTAAGCCCAATGTACGCAGGAATTGCTATGAGTTTTAGTTCTGTTACTGTTGTTTTAAACTCACTTAGATTGAAGTTCGCAAAGCTTTAAAACAAAACCTTTACATGTAAGGAAAATTCCTTACATGTAAAGCATTGATCACGTATTGTATTTTGTTAATTCTTTGTTCAACCCAAATTATGCAATAGAAAATTAAAAATATTATCTATCATTGCACTCAAGGCTCATTCATTAAAAATTTACACCACCAATAAGGTGGCTTAAAATTTTTACTAAA
>DQTM01000203.1 GCA_015662785.1 Sulfurospirillum arcachonense
ATAGTTTTTAAAAGGCAAGGACGCACATGGATTTAGGAACGGTCGTTGGTTTAGTACTTACGTTAGCACTTCTTTTTGGTGCTATGGCTATGGGTATGATTGGTACACTCATAGGTCTTGTTGCAATGCTTCTAAATATGGCTGATCCTTCGGCAATTGGTCCAGCAATGGCTGTTGCTTTACTTACTACAATGTACGGTGCTATGATAGGAAATATAGTTGGTGCTCCAGTTGCAAATATACTTGAAATTAGAGATGCAGATGAGGTTTTAGCAAAAACTCTTATACTTGAAGGCATTATGGCTATTCAAGCAGGAGATAATCCAAGAACTTTAGAGGGTAAATTGTTATCATTTTTGCCACCTAAAGAGAGAAGTTCTCAGTTTGACTAGGAAAAACAATGGGTAAGAAAAAATGTCCTGATTGTCCAAAATGTATGCCAGGTTGGTTGGCTGCTTTTGGTGATTTGATGTCACTACTTTTATGCTTTTTTGTACTTCTTCTCTCTATGTCAACAATGGATGCAAAAAAGATACAAGAGGCTATAGGGTCGCTTGCAGGTGCATTGAGTGTACTTGAAGGTGGAACGAAAACAGAGATAAGTCGTGAACGTCAACAACAAGCAACGCCGATTGAGAGTAGTGATGAGACTACAAATATGGTTAAAACAGCAGAATTAAAAAAAGCTATAACAGAGATAAATGAGATGTTAAAAACATCTGGTGGACCTGAAATACAGATAGAAGAGGCAGAAGATGGTTTTATAATTAGACTTCCTGATGGACTTCTTTTTAAACCGGGAAGTGCAATCATACAAAATGCAGATGCAATACTATTTTTAAAACGTATAGCACTTATTATAAAAAAATTACCAGAAAATCTTCATCTAAATGCAAGAGGGCATACAGATATAAATCCACCTGATAGTTCTAGTCCATTTAAAGATAATTGGGAACTTTCAACTGCTCGCGCTGTAAGTGTTGTAAAAGAGTTGATTAAAAACAGAATTGATCCACGAAAGATATCAGCTTCTGGAAAAGCAGAATTTGATCCTATAACATCGAATGCGACCCAAGAGGGAAGAGCAAAAAACAGAAGAGTTGAACTTCATTTTTTCTCAATAGACAGCGGTACAAAGGCAAGAGCAGAGAAGAGTATATTAGATACTTCATCGAAGGTACAGTAGTTGAAGAAAATTTTTATACTACTTCTATTTTTTAGTACCAACTTACTAGTTGGGGCTGATGCAATTCCTACGATCAACCTAAGTTTAAGTGCTCCTGATTCTCCTGAGCAGTTGGTAACTAGTCTGAATTTACTTGTTGTTCTTACTATACTAGTACTTGCTCCTTCAATGGTATTTATAGGAACTAGTTTTTTAAGACTTATTGTTGTTTTTTCATTTTTGCGTCAAGCTCTTGGAACTCAGCAGATGCCTCCAAATCAAGTTTTGGTATCACTTGCACTTGTCTTAACATTTTTCATCATGGAACCTATAGCAAAAAACTCTTATGAAATTGCAGTAAAACCATATCTTGCCCAAGAGATAGGTTATCAAGAAGCGTTTGAAAAAGGTGTCCAACCTTTTAAAGCTTTTATGGTAAGAAATACAAGAGAGAAAGATTTAGCTCTGTTTTTCCGTATAAGAAAACTTGATAACCCACAAAATATAGAAGATGTACCTCTTACAGTTGCGCTTCCCGCTTTTATAATTAGTGAGCTAAAAACTGCTTTTCAAATAGGCTTTCTACTTTATCTACCATTCCTAGTTATAGATATGGTTGTTGCTTCAGTCCTTATGAGTATGGGTATGATGATGCTTCCACCAGTAATGATATCATTACCATTTAAGTTGCTCGTCTTTGTGCTAGTAGATGGTTGGAATCTACTCATTGGTAATCTTGTCGCTAGCTTTCATTAAAGGAAAATATAATGAAAAATCAGACCATTAAACAACTTCAAAATAGAACATCAATTAGAGAATTTACAGGTGATAGCGTTAGTGATGATGATTTAGAACTCATATTTAAAACTGCTCAGCGTGCTCCAACTTCCATAAATGCTCAACAAATAAGCTTGATATACACAAGAGATAAAGAAAAAATTAAATACATTGCAGAGCTTTGTGGTGGACAACCACAAGTTGCAACAGCTGAAGTATTTGTTTTTATTGTAATTGATTTTAACAGAACAAATTATGCTGCAATTGCTGAGGGAAAAACTCAGGTAGTTGAAAAGTGTGCCGAAGGAATTATAGTAGGGGCAGTAGATGCTGGAATCATGTTGAGTTCTCTTCAAAGTGCAGCTGAAGCTCTTGGTTATGGTACAACAGCTATTGGAGCTATAAGAGGAAATTCAGATAAGATAGTAGAACTTTTAGGATTACCAGCAAGAACATTTGCAGCAGTTGGTACTACTATAGGAGTGCCAAGTCAAAAAGCAAAGTCAGCTCCTTTAAAACCTCGTGTACCTTTTGAAAGTTTTGCTATGGAAGATATATATGAGAATGAAAAAGTGAAAAAAGGAGCTTATTCTTATAACGAAGAGTTTAAAGCTTTTCGTGATAAAACAGGCTCAGGTTCACTTCCTAGTTATTTTGAAACTACCTCTGGTTTTTATGAAAAAAGTTACTATCGAAAAACTGCAACTGTGCTAGAAGCACAAGGCTTTAGATTTTCAGATAGCATAGATTAGTCTTGACTAATAATTTTTGCTAAATCTATAAGATTTTGACTCCAATTTTTTGCTAGTGAACTCACTTTTACAACAGGTATTTTAAGTTCATTGGCAATTTGTTTGGCAATTGCATCAGAGAATTCAGGAGAAGTAAATATCACGTTTACTTTCTCTTCTCTTGCCTCTTCAATCAAATGCTTGAGTTCTCTTGGTTTTGGACTTTTACCTTCAACTTCTATGGCTATTTGCGTGAGATTATACTCTTTTGCAAAGTATCCCCAAGATGGATGAAAAACCATCAACTTTCTTTTTTTCTGACTTAGTATAGACTTTATTTTTTTATCTGTTGCATCAATATGAAGTAAAAATTTATCCAAATTTGTTTTGTAATACTGCTTATTTGCAGTATCTATCTTTATGAGTTCATTGTAGATATTTTGAGCGATGATTTTTACATTATTTGGATTTGTCCAGATATGAGGGTCTTTTTCATCGTGGTCATCGTGATCGTTATGTTTTTCATCACCATGAGAATGCTCTTCTATATCTATTTTTTCTATATTTTTTGATATATCAGCTATTTTGATTTTTCTATTTTGATTTTTAAATCTATTTAACCAAGCTTTTTCAAACTCAACTCCAATGGCAAAATATATATCAGCATTAGATATTGCTTTCATCTGAGATGGTTTTGGCTCATATGTGTGTGGTGAGTTACCTGGTTTTACCATGACGGTTATGTTTACTTTGTCACCACCTATAGCTTTTAAAAATGTTTCTTGAGGAAGTATACTTACAATAGCATTTATGTTAGCAAATAATATAGAATTTATAAATATTAGACTAAAAAATATTTTTTTCATTGCATTACCTTTTTCGCAACTAAGTTGCATATAATTTGTGAAATGATATAATATATAAACTTTAATGCAACTTAGTTGCACATATAAATGGAGAAATAGTGGATATAGAAAATTTAGTCAAAGAAAAAGATATTAAGCTTACAACCGCTAGGACCGAAATATTAGAAAAATTAATCCATGCAAAAAAACCTCTTAGTTATGATGATATAAAAAAAGATATATCTATGGATAAAGCAACTTTTTATAGAAATATAACTAAATTTGAAAAGAAAATGATAGTCAATAGCTTTGAATCAAATGATAAAAAAAGATATTTTGAAATTTTTGAGTCTCCACATCCGCACTTTGTATGTGTTGTTTGTGACAGTGTAGAGTGTATAAAAAAGCATTTAGAGTTTAAGCTAAGTGGTTATACGATAGAAAATATTATACTAAAAGGCAAGTGTAAAAAATGCAATCAGATATAAAGCTC
>DQTM01000088.1 GCA_015662785.1 Sulfurospirillum arcachonense
ATCGTTTTTGAACTAACCAGTTAGTCCTGCAAGCGATTGCCTTGTCTATAGAAAACCTACTGATATTGTGGGGCTTGTTATTGCGCAGTGGTCTCTTTAAATAAAACAACATGGTCAAATTTTTGAAAGTGGATAGGTAAGATATTTAATCTTAAATTTTACAAAATGAAGGCAATCGACAAAATTCAAAAAATATTGTATAATAAGACAATTAAGCACATAAAAGGCAAATTAATGAACATAATAGAAGGACAACTTTCACTTGATGGAAGTGAAAAAATAGCAATAATAAATGCAAGATTTAACCATATCATAACTGACAGATTGGTTGAGGGAGCGAAAGACTCTTTTATAAGACATGGTGGCGATGAAAAGAAGTTAGATTTGATTTTAGTTCCAGGGGCATTTGAGATACCTTTGGCACTTGATAAAATACTTGCTTCAGGAAAGTATGATGCTGTTTGTTGTGTTGGTGCTGTGATTCGTGGTAGTACTCCTCATTTTGATTATGTATCGGCCGAGGTTACTAAAGGGGTTGCAAGTTGTGCGTTGAAGTATCAAATGCCAGTAGTATTTGGTGTTCTTACAACTGACACGATAGAGCAAGCAATAGAGAGAGCGGGAAGTAAAGCTGGAAATAAAGGCTTTGAAGTAATGACAGGACTTATTGAAATGGTAAGCCTTTATAAGGGATTATAAGTGGCAACAAGACATCAAGTAAGAGAGACGATAGTAGGTATTTTATATGCAAGTGACATAGGAAATGAGGGAATAGACAAGTTTGTAGATGACCTTTTTGAAGAGAAAAAGATAAGAAACAATCAACTTGAATTTGCTAAAGAGCTTTACAGCGGTGTTAAGATAAATCTTGATAGTGTTGATGAGGTTATTAACGGTTATCTAAAAGAGTGGAGTTTAAAAGAAATAGGAAATATTGAAAGAGCTATACTGAGACTTGCAACTTATGAGATTCTTCATAGTGATCTTGATGATGCAGTTGTTATCAATGAAGCGATAGAGTTAGCTAAAAAACTTAGTAACGATACAAGTCCAAAGTTTATCAATGGCGTTTTAGATGCTGTTATGAAGAACAAGGCAAAGTAGTGAAGTTGTGCGTTGCACTTGACTTGTCTAGCGCTAAAGAAAATTTGGATTTAGCAAAAGTTTTAAAGAGTGAAGATATATGGCTTAAAGTCGGTCTTCGCTCGTTTATCAGAGATGGAAAACCTCTTTTAGAAGAGTTAAGAGCGATAAATCCAAATTTTAAACTCTTTTTAGATCTCAAAGTTTATGATATACCAAATACTATGGCGGACGCTGCTGAGTCTATGGCTGGACTTGGTGTAGATATGTTTAATGTTCATGCTTCAAGTGGTAAAAAAGCAATGACCATGGTAATGGATAGACTTAGTGGTATAGAAAATCCTCCTATAGTTTTGGCGGTTACTGCATTGACTAGTTTTGATGAGCCATCATTTGAAGCTATTTATGGAGAGAGTATAGATAAAAAAGCAACACAGTTTGCAAAAGATGCTTATGAGAGTGGGTTAAATGGTGTTGTCTGTTCTGTTTTTGAAAGCCAGCTTATAAAAAGTAATACAACACAAAACTTTTTGACGTTGACTCCTGGAATTCGCCCGTTTGGTGAGAGTGCTGGAGATCAAAAAAGAGTAGCAGACTTAGATACTGCAAAAAAAGAGATGTCAGACTTTATAGTAATTGGACGCCCAATCTATCAATCAAATGACCCTCTTGGAGTTATAAAGAAAATAATAAAAAATATTTAGGAGAAGACTATGAAAAAATTGACACTGATTTTAGGTTTGGTGATAGTAGGTTTGGTTATATTTGTAGCAACTATGGATTTAAACCAATATAAACCCAAGATAGAACAAGCAGTAAAAGATGCCTCAGGGTATGATTTGAAAATCAATGGTGATATATCAACTTCTTTTTCTCCTATTGGTATAAGCGTAGCAGATGTAAGTGTCGCTGTGCCAAATCAAAAAGCTTTTGCAACATTTAAAAGTTTTGATGTTGCCTTGGAGCTTATGCCACTTTTGAGCAAAGAGGTAAAAGTAAATTATGTAGTGTTATCAGATCTAAATTTGAATATAGTTAAGATGAAGAATGGTAAAACAAATTTTGATGTTGTTGCTCCAAAAAAAGATACAAAAGTAGAAGAAACTTCAACTAATGAAGCAGAAGAGCCAACTAAGCTACCTTTAGTTAACGTTACTGAAGTAAGACTAGACAATGCCAACATAACGTATGTAGACAATATTTCAAACTCTAAAGCTAATGTAAAAAATCTGAATGTGACTATAAATGATATAAGTTTAGACTCTACAAAAGAGAAGTTAAAAAGCATAGCTTTAAGAGGTGATGTGAAGATAGCTCAGATAACTTACAACAAGTACAATATTTACAATACGACTTTAGATTTTGACCTTAAAGATGCAGTAGCAAATTTAAATAGTATGAAATATACTATATTTGACTCACAAGCAAGTGCAAAAGCAAGAGTTGACATGAGTGGTAAAATACCTAAAATTTCAGTTGAAGAGCTAATACCAAACCTAAAACTAGAAAACTTTTCTAAAGAAGTGCTTGAAAAAGAGTTGTTGCAAGGTGTAGTAAATGCAAAGGTAAATATTTCATTTGTTGGAGCTGATGAGCTTAGTGTTAGAAAAACGGCAAAGGGAGTTATACTTTTTGATGGGCAAAATGTTGGTGTAAAGGGTTATGACATAGACAAGATTGTAAAAAGTTACAATGCTCTTAAAAGTGGAGATTTGAAAAAAGCTGGAGCCTCTTTTTTGAGTTCAGCTATGGACAATGCTTCAAAAGGGAAAGGTGCTTTTGATAACTTAAAGGGTGGAACAACAGCAATCAACCGTTTACATGTAAAGATAGATATAGCAAAAAAAGTAGCAACTTTGAGTGATGTAGCAATTGCAACTGTGAACAACAGAGTAGCAGTTAAAGGGGCTATAAATATAGTTGATGAGAGTTTAAAAGGAGTAACAGTAGCTATCCTTGATAAAAAAGGTTGTGCAAGTTATTCGCAAGGAATTTCAGGTTCACTCTCTAACCCAAAGGGCAAATCTCTAACTTCTAAAGATGGAGTATCACAAGAGCAAGTTCAAGAAGTTATTAATATGGTTTCATCATTTTTTGGAAAAAAGAAAGAGAAAAAAGCTGAGAAAAAGAGCAATGAAAATTGCAAGGCTTTTTATACAGGTGTTGTAAAGCATCCATAGGAATAGAGTTTGCTTCTTAGATTTAACTTAATCAAAGGAGTGAATATGATGTTTCTAGATAAAGTAGAGATGATTGTAATGTTAAAAGAGAAGATTGAGAAAGCTGAATCTTCTAGTAAAGCAAAAGCAAAAAAGTTGAAAAAACTTCTTGAAAAACTTACAAAAGGCACAGATGTAAGTTATATATAAAAATAATCTGCTTAAAATCGAATCTTTAAGCAGATTATTATTTTTAAATGATATAATTTCGGTCTACTTTTTGAGTACATGGACAGGTGGGTGAGTTGGCTTAAACCACATCCCTGCTAAGGATGCGTAGGAGTAATCCTACCGAGAGTTCGAATCTCTCCCTGTCCGCCAT
>DQTM01000001.1 GCA_015662785.1 Sulfurospirillum arcachonense
AACTTGATCTACCAAAATCAAAAACTTTAAAACTCTCTCTTCCTACAACCTCTTCCAATGTTTTCCAATATATAAAATAACCAGCCAACTTTTTAGCAAAATTTTCATCTACTCCACCCCAAGGATACCAAGCTATCTCTTCATCAAAAAGCATACACATACAAGCAATCGGCTTACCATTTTCATCATAAGCAGTGTAGTAAACATTGTCATCCTTAAACTCATCTCTTAAATAATAAAAGAGTTGTTTATCAAAAACTGGCGTTCCATGTTTGTGCATAGTGTTTGAAAAAATAGTATAAAAGTCATTTATGAATGTATCGCTATTTCCATACTTAAAAATAAAATTATTTTGTAAAGACTTTTTAACCTTTCTTCTTTTAGATTTTAAACTACTATATAAATCATCAATATCTCTATTTTCTATACCCAATCTCATAATAATAGTATCATTATTTTTAAAATCATTATATTCAAAATTTAAAACTCTTATCTGAAAGTCAGTATCTTTTGTTAACTCTAACAAATCTTTTATATCTTTATTTGTCCTATCTGTGTAATTCAATAGCGGCAAATAGCTTAATGTTTTTCTACCAAAAAATGAAGGAACTATCAAAAAAACCATATACTCTTCATAGCCATACAATCTAACTAAAACATTTTTAAACTTTTTTATAAAATCTGATGTAAAAACCACATTCATGCTAATTTCCATTCACTAATCTTAAAAAGATCAAACGGTTTAGGTAACGGAATTGTGCTTTCCTTTTGCTTTAACATTCCATTTTTCAAAAAAGTATCTTCAATCTCATATGCTCCATAATAGTGATCTATTGGTTTCTCTTCTTTGAAAACCTTTCTTAAAAATGCATAAAAACCATTTTCAGCAGGAAGCGATGTATATAGAAAACTATCCTTACTCATTAATATTTGCAATTTTTTCAAAATTGTCAATGTATTATCAAAACGCTCTATAACATCCGCAGCAATTATAACATCTATGTCTTTCATATCAAAATCAAAAATATTCTCTTTTAATATTTCACAATTATCTAACTTAAACTTCTCTTTTATAATCAAAGCTTGTGATGGCTCTAAATCAACTAATATAACCTTATCAAACATTTTTGATAATGTTGGCAAAAATACACCTGCACCACCACCAAAATCTAAACATATCTTCCTTTTAGCTCTATTGTTTTTAATAATCAACTTTGAAATCTGATTAAATCTTTCCCAAAAAAGCCATCTTACACCTATGTTAGCATGAAAATATACGGTTGGAGTATGATAATGTCCTGTATGAATACTTTGCAGAAAATCCTTATCTATTTTTATAATATATTTTTGTATCAAACTTTATCCTTTGGTTCTGAACTTATGTCTATATTTATAGCCTGAAGCAAAAACTGTACTCCTAAAATGATCGGCAAAACTGACAACATTACAGTTCCTGTAGTTGCTTCTATGCCACTCTCTACCGATTCATACCACTTAACAGCACCAAAAATTGTACCAAAAATCACCATAGGAAAACCAAAAATAGTATATACAGAAGCCATATTGAAATTATATATAAAATACTTAAAAAATATTCTTTTTAAGAAACCTTTTATGATCTTAGGCGGAAATTGGTAAAGAATCTTACCTGCATTTAAAGAACTCTCTTCATCTCCATACTTAGCAGGCATTGAGACATCTTTAACAACTTTGTTTTCGATGTTAAGGTTTATTAGCATATCACTTTCAAAAAAGTATCTTTTTGAAAGTTTATCTAACTCCAAATCTTCTAAACTTTCTCTGTTTATTGCCGTAAATCCATTTGTCGGGTCCATAATAGACCAGTACCCGCTTACAATCTTAATGAGAAACGATAAAGCACTATTTCCAAATAGTCTGACTTTTGGCATTGACTTTAAGGCTTTAAAATCTCTAAATCTATTTCCCTTAGTATAGTCTGCTTTACCCTCTAAAATAGGTTTAATGAGCTTATGGATTTTACTGCTATCCATCTGTCCGTCGCCATCAACTTTTACAACTACATCTGCACCTAGTTCAATTGCCTTTTTATAGCCACTAACAACAGCACCACCAACACCAAGATTTTCTTTATGGTTAATTACTATAACTTTCTCTAAACCTAAAACTACCTCATATGACTTTTGTGGACATTTGTCATCTACCACAATTACAAAGTCGATAAATTCAGGCAAATCTAAAACTACTTGCTTTAAAAACTTTCTAACTCTAAAACAAGGCACAACAACTGCTATCTTTTTGTTTTCTATCATTTCACCCTCATCAAGTTCCAAAAAACATACTCATAATTAGCACCTTTTTGATGCGCATCAAAAAGTTTATAGAGATACTCCTTATAATACCCCAAGAATATAGAAGCATTAAAAACAAAAAAGAGGTATCATAATGTCAAGAAAAAGAACGAGATATGATAACAAGTTCAAGGTAAAACTTGTATTAGAAGTTTTAAAAGGCGAGAAGACTTTAAACCCTTGTGCTTTAGCACTCTCTGCGAGAAACTTTAGACTTCAAATCTCCTATGGAGGTGTATAAGGACACCTCTAAAAACCATACATAGCCCACAGCTTTACAAGTTTGTTCATAGGCAAGGCGCAATGAC
>DQTM01000276.1 GCA_015662785.1 Sulfurospirillum arcachonense
AAATGAAAATAACAATAGCAAGTGGAAAAGGTGGAACTGGAAAAACTACCATCTCTACAAACCTTACTTCGTATATAAAAAACAATATAGTCTTAGTAGACTTAGATGTAGAAGAGCCAAACTCAACTCTTTTTTTACAAACAAAACTTACTCATACAAAAATATCAAACAAGATGGTTCCAACTTGGACAAGTTATGATTGTACTTTGTGTGGGGAATGTGCAAAAAACTGTAACTTCAATGCCATAGTTGCCATGCCCAAAGAGATATTGGTTTTTAAAGAACTTTGCCATAGTTGTTATGCTTGTAGCGAACTATGCCCTACTAACTCACTGCCTATGAATCCTGTAAGAATTGGAGAGATAAAAGAGTTTGAAACACAAAACTTTCCTTTCATAGAAGGAAGACTAGATTTAGGACAAGAGATGGCTGTGCCACTTATATCTCAAACTATAGAGTATGCAACAACAAAATATCCAAATCACATCAAGATTTTTGATGCTCCTCCGGGGACTAGTTGTCCTGTTATTGAAGCTAGTCGTGGTAGTGATTTTGTGATACTTGTAACAGAGGCAACACCTTTTGGACTCAATGACTTGATTTTGGCAGTAGAAACAATGCGTGTTTTAAATCAAAAATTTGGTGTTATTATCAACAGATATGGCATTGGTGATACGAGTGTAGAAGAGTACTGTACCAAAGAAAACATACCACTTATTACTAAAGTAAAAAACGATAAAGAGGTAGCAAAACTTTACTCTAAAGGTGAGTTGATTTATGAAAAAATTGAACATTTTAAAAACTCTCTTGATGAGATAGCCACTTTTATAGGAGATTTAAAATGCGAGAAATAGTAGTTATTTCAGGTAAAGGTGGAACTGGAAAAACCAGTCTAAGTGCTGCATTTGCTTATCTTGAAGGTGAAAATGCGTTAGTTTGTGACTGTGATGTTGATGCTGCAAATATGCACCTTCTTTTAGATGCTAACTTTAAAAACCAAAGAGATTTTTATAGCGGAGAAGTTGCACTTATAGATGAGGAACTTTGTACTAACTGTGGAAAATGTGCCGAAGTTTGTAGATTTGATGCGATTAGCGTAATTGATGGTCAACATTATGTAGACCCAATCAGTTGCGAAGGATGTCACTACTGTAGCAAAGTTTGCAAAAAAGATGCAATAGACATGAAGACTCAAAAAGCTGGAGATATCTACACTTCAGACATAAAAAATGGCTCAAAAATGGTACATGCCAAGCTAGGATTTGGCGCTGAAAACTCTGGAAAACTTGTAGCAAAAGTAAAGCAAGACGCTAAACTTTTGGCACTTGCAAAAAATAGAGCTTATGTCATAACTGACGGAAGTCCAGGTATTGGGTGTCCTGTTATCTCCTCTTTGAGTGGAGCAAATCTAGTAGTTCTAGTAACAGAGGCAACTGTTTCAGGACTTCACGATTTAGAACGTGTTTTAAAACTTGTAAAAAACTTCAATCTAAAAGCAGTTTGTATCATAAACAAGTATGATTTAAACCTAAACATGACAAAAGATATAGAAGAATTTTTGAAAGATGAAGATATAGAAGTAATTGGGAAATTGCCTTATGATGAAACCTTCACAAAGGCACTATCCAAAGCACAAACTATAATTGAATATGATGAACAGAGTGAATTAGTAAATTTGATAAAAGAAAATTGGAAAAAGGTAAAGGAGAACGTAAAATGAAGATTGTATTTACTGCAAAAGGTGGTGATTGGGATAGCTCTATGGATGCTAGATTTGGCAGAATGGAGATGTTGGTAACATATGATGAAGATAGTGATAAACTTGAAGCCATCACAAACAGTGAAACTGAAGACATGGAACATGGAGCAGGTCTTCAAACTGCTCAAAAAGTGCTTGATTTGAATCCAGATGTTATCATCACAGGAAATGGAGCAGGTGAAAAAGCACTTAAGATTTTAAAAACATCAAGTGCCAAGATATATATAGGTGCTGGAGATATGAGTCTAAAAGAGGCTTATGAGGCTTACAAAAATGAACAATTATTAAAACAATTATAAAAATGGTAATAGCGGGACTGGCTGCTTTTAGCTTGCTAAAAGATGCCTGTACCCAAAAACAAAAAAAGGAAAAACATGAGATTAGTATTCCCAACAAATGAAAACGAGGGCTATTTAAGTAAAAGAGGTGCACACTTTGGAAAAGCAAAGTTCTATACAATCGTAACTATAGAAAATGGAAAGATTGTAGATGTTGAAGGCATTCAAAATGGTGGTCACGATAGTGGTGCATGTGGAAATGCTGTAACTAATATCATGAGTTTAAAGCCTGATGCCCTTATTGTTGGTGGTATTGGTGGACGTCCTGCCCAAGGTTTTGCTGAGGCTGGGCTTGATCTATATTTTGACCATACAAGCCCAACAGTTCAACATAGCTTAAATATGTTTCTTGATGGTAAGCTTGAAAAAAGCGATGGTCAAGGCACTTGTGATCACAACTAATATAAAATCAGACATAGGAGTTTTTAGTTAAAACTCCTATTAAATGGAAGGTTATTCGATGAATCTATTATACAAGATAGTGAATTTTTATATAGATGGTTTTAAAAATATGAAAGTTGGAAAAAAACTTTGGCTCATAATTGGTACTAAACTTTTTATTTTCTTTTTTATTTTAAAACTATTTTTCTTTCCAAATATACTGCAAACACAATTTACTAATGACAAAGATAGAGCAAATTTTGTCATTGACAATATAACAAAATAGGAGAAAAAATGGATAATACTCTTTTAGTGGAACTCTCACGGGCTCAATTTGCACTAACAGCTCTTTATCATTGGCTTTTTGTCCCTTTAACATTGGGGCTCTCATTTATTGTTGCTATTATGGAGACAATATATGTTAAAACCAATAATCCAGAATGGAAAAAACTTACTAAGTTTTGGATGGGACTTTTTGCAATAAACTTTGCGATAGGTGTAGCAACGGGTATCATAATGGAATTTGAATTTGGTACAAACTGGTCTAACTACTCATGGATAGTTGGTGATATTTTTGGTGCTCCTCTTGCTATCGAGGGATTGATGGCATTTTTTATGGAGTCTACATTTTTTGCAGTCATGTTTTTTGGCTGGAATAAAGTTTCAAAAAAAGCCCATCTGCTTTCAACATGGCTTGTAGCGATTGGTTCAAACCTCTCAGCACTATGGATTCTAATAGCAAATGGATGGATGCAACACCCTGTGGGAATGGAATTTAGTGTAGATACTGCGAGATTTGAAATGCAAAACTTTTTTGATGTACTTTTTAATCCTATAGGAGTATCAAAAGTTTTACATACTGTAAGTAGTGGATATGTTATGGGTTCACTTTTTGTAGTTGGCATAAGTTCTTGGTACTTACTTAAAAAAAGAGATATTTTATTTGCTAAAAGAAGTATCATTGTTGCTGCATCTTTTGGTTTAATCACATCTATATTTTTAATTACCACTGGTGATGAATCTGCTCATGAAGTTGCGAAAAAACAACCTGCTAAACTTGCTGCAATGGAAGGTTTATATGATGGTCATAAAAGAGCAGGCATAATTGCTATAGGTCAATTGAACACTAAAAAAGAGATTGGAGATAACAACGAGGACCCTTTTATCTGGAAGATAGAAGTTCCTTATGCTTTATCATTTTTAGGATACAGAGATATAAATGCTTTTGTTCCTGGTATGAATGACCTTGTTTATGGCAATAAAGAGCATGGAATAGAACCAGTAAATGAAAAAATCGAAAAAGGTAAAATTGCAATTAAAGCTCTAAGAAGCTACAAAGATAGTAAAAAACAGAATGATTTACAAAATGCAAAAATTGCTTTAAAAGAGTTTAGAAAGTATGAAAAATATTTTGGATATGGGTACATAAGTGATCCTAAAAAAATCATTCCTCCAATTGGTATAACCTTTTATAGTTTTCACATAATGGTGGGACTTGGAAGTTGGTTTGCTGGTCTATTTTTACTAATGTTATATTTTTCTATGATTGGGAAAATAGAAAATAAAAGACTACTTTTAAGAGCAAGTCTATTTTCTATTCCGCTAGGGTACATAGCAGGAGAAGCTGGCTGGATAGTTGCTGAAGTTGGGAGACAACCTTGGGCAATTCAAGATATGCTCCCAGTAGGAATGGCGACTTCTCAACTAGATACAACCGCTGTTATTATTACAATGTCACTGTTTACCATAATTTTTACTGCTCTCCTAATAGCAGAAATAAAAATAATGATTACTCAAATAAAACTTGGGCAAGAGGAGGCTTAAATGTTTGAAAACTTATCTTTATTAACACTTCAACAGTACTGGTGGTTTTTAGTTTCACTCATAGGTGCTCTATTTATTTTTACTACCTTTGTGCAAGGTGGACAAACTTTACTTTACAAAATTGCAAAAAATGAAAAACAGAGAGATGTTTTAGTCGCATCACTCGGACGAAAATGGGAATTAGCATTTACAGGTTTAGTTATGTTTGGTGGAGCTCTATTTGCTGCTTTTCCACTTTTTTACGCTGTTAGTTTTAGTGGGGCATATTATGTTTGGATGGCGATACTATTTTGTTTTATAATCCAAGCAGTATCTTACGAGTATAGAAAAAAACCAAATAACTTTTTAGGAAAAAGAACTTATGAAGTTTTTCTTTTTATTAATGGTAGTTTAGGAATTATACTCATAGGTATAGCATTAGGCACATTGTTTACTGGAGGTAACTTTATCAAAAATGATATGAACTTATCGGCATGGACACTTCAAAGTAGAGGTCTAGAAGCTATTTTAAACCCTTTTAATGTTGCTTTTGGTTTAACTCTTTTCTTTCTAGCAAGAGTTCAAGCAAGTCTCTATTTTCTTAACAATATAGCTCATAAAGAGATAGAGATACAAACAAGAATACAATTAAAAAATGATGCTATATTTTTTGTAGGATTTTTTGTTTTGCTTACTATCATGTTATTGACAATGAGTGGTTTTAGCTATGATATGGAAGGCTTTTATATAGAAAAATATAAATTTTTATCTAATTTTTTAGCAACTCCTATTCTTCTTATACTGTTTTTACTTGGTACAATAATGGTCTTATATGCTATTTTTATATCTTTATTTAAAAATAGTACAAAAGGTATTTGGTTCAGTGGAATAGGCACAGTCCTAGTAACTCTAAGTCTACTTTGTCTATTAGGCTTTAACCATACTGCTATATATCCATCTCTTAGTGATATACAAAGTTCACTAAACATAGAAAATAGCTCAGGAAGTCATTATACTTTGAGCGTTATGGGTTATGTCTCATTGATGGTTCCGTTTGTTCTTGGATATATCGTCATTGTATGGAGAGCTATGGATAAAACAAAAATTACGTCTGATGAAATTCAGGCCGATAAACACCACTATTAAGGAAAAAAGATGGAACCTATAAGCTATACAGCCTCGATTATTTGGTATTCAGTTTGGCCAGTTTTGATGTATGTTACATATAAATTTGTAATCCTAAACATAAATCATTTCGAAAAAAATATAAAATAAAGGAACTTGTAATCACAATTAACCTGAAACAAATAGCAACAATAAAGTCTCCCTTTTGCAAACTGGAAAACATGCCAGTTCAGCCAAAAGGGGCAAAAGACACCATTGCAACGATTGAATTTAAAAAAGAATATCAAGATGGATTAAAAGATTTAAATGGTTTTAGTCATGCTTATCTTATTTACTATTTTCATAAAGTAGATGAGCATAAGCTTAGAGTAGTTCCTTTTAATGATAAAAGCCATACGGAGCGAGGAGTTTTTTCAACAAGAACTCCTATGCATCCAAACTCTATTGGACTTTCAGTTGTTGAGATAGTAAGTGTTACAGAAAATCTTGTCACTATAAAAGGTGTAGATGTCCTAGATGAAACACCTCTTCTTGACATCAAACCCTACATAGAAAACTTCGACAAGGTAGAGGGTGAAACAAGATCAGGATGGATGAAATCTAGTAAAGAGGAGGTTTCACAAAAGCGTTCAGACAGTAGATTTGTTTAGTTTCTTCGCCTATACTCTTCATAGCCAAACTCTCTAACAACTTCAATATCTCCATTTTCACGAAGTATTGCCAAATCTGGTAATTTTATGCCATTGAAAGTTGTATTTTTTACTATGGTGTAGTGGATTTGGTCTTCAAAGATGATTTTTTGTCCTACATGTAAAGGTTCATCAAAACTATAATTCCCCATAATGTCCCCTGCCAAACAACTGTTTCCTGCAAGTTTATAGGTATATTTTTTTTCATCTGCTTTGCCTGCGCCTCGCACCTCTGCACGGTATGGCATTGCAAGAGTATCAGGCATATGAGCTTCTGCTGAGCTATCTAATATGGCTATTTTCATGCCATTGTCTACTATATCTAAAACGCTTACATGTAATGAGCCAGTCTTCCAGCCTACGGCTTCTCCAGGTTCTATATAAACTTCTACATCATACTTAGATTTAAAATCTTTTATGAGTTCTATAAGTTTCTGCACATCATAACCTTTTTTAGTTATGTGATGTCCTCCACCAAAATTTACCCACTTACATGTAGAGATAACATCTCCCCACTTTTCTTCAAAACTCTTCAAAACCTCTTCTAAAGCATCAGCATCTTGTTCACAAAGAGCGTGAAAATGCAAACCATCAACGCCCTCTAAATTCTCTTTTTCAAAGTTTTTACATGTAATGCCCAAACGACTATGAATTCCACAAGGATTATACAAATCAACAGGACTTTTTGAGACTTCAGGGTTTACTCTTAGTCCAATAGAGCCTTTAACTCTATCTCTATATTTTTTTAATTGAGCAAATGAGTTAAAAACAATGTGATTGCTAAGTTCACTTATCTCTTCTATCTCTTCATCTTTAAAAGCAGGAGCATAAGTATGAATCTCCCCTTTAAAATACTCTTTTGCAAACTTAGCCTCGTGCAAACCACTACATGTACACCCACTAAGATACTCACTTACTAAATCTGACAAACCACTAAAAGCAAAACCTTTGAGCGCCAAAAGTACCTTTGCTCCACTTTCATCAGATACCCTTTTTAGAAGTTCTAAATTTTTACGCAATGATTTCTCTTCGCAAAGATAATAGGGTGTATTCAACCAGCTTTCCTTAAAATCCAATCAAGGCTTTTTGAACCTAAAACTCTCTTTAAAAACCAAAAAAGTTTTGTTGGAAATGTAACTCTATATCTTGTCTTTGGTCTTTTTGCCATCAATGAAAGCATAAGAGCTTCATAAACAGCATCTTCTCCAAGAGTAAATGGTGCATCGCTTGAGCCCTCTAGCCTCTCTAAAGTTTTCTCATAAACCTTTACATGTACACTATTTTTAACATCTATATTTGCTTTGAATTTTTTAAGTGCATTTTTTCTAAAATCACTTCTGATTGGACCTGGTTCTATGAGTATCACATTGACCCCACTTCCAACCAACTCTAAACGCATAGTGTCACAAAGCCCTTCTATAGCATATTTACTAGCGTTGTAAGCCCCACGATAAGCCATTGCAACAATACCTAAAACAGAAGAGATATAAACAACTCTTCCGCGTCTATTTTTTCTCATAATTGGTAAAATTAGATTTGTAAGCTCCTGCGTACCAAATACGTTTGTTTCAAACTGCTCTTTTAGAACATCGCGTGTTAAATCTTCAACAGCTCCTGGTTGTCCGTAAGCTCCATTGTTTACTAAAACATCAACAACATTATTTGTCTCATCTTTAACCCAATCAACTGCTTTTTGTATACTTTTTGAGTCATTTAAGTCAAGTACAAAAGCATTTAAACCCTCATCTTGCAATCTTGTAACATCTTTTTCATTTCTACAAGTAGCATATACACTAAAACCATTTTTATGTAACTCTTTGGCACAAAAGTAGCCAATTCCAGTCGAGCATCCTGTTAAAAGTATATTCATTAAAAAGTCATAAGAGGCTTACCAGATTTTGCCCAATCACTCAAAAGCTCACCAGTATAAAACACATCTACTCCACACTCTTTCATATGCTTTTCTATGTACATATTTTCTGCACACTTCTTACAAGCTATAACTTTTACACCAGCTTCAGCCATCTTTGTGACATGTTCACGTATTTCACTGTCTTCACTAAGAACTTGTTGAGAAGCACCCCAAACAAGTACTGTCACTTCATCAAACCAACCTTTTATTTTTGCATTGAGTGCATACAGGCAAATCATGTTTAAAATAGTATCTCTATTTGCAGTCGTCCAGACTATCATAAGTTCATTTTTCATATAAACTCCTACTTTTTATAGACAATTATATCATAGTAAATTTATGTTACAATATATTTCGTGACTTATAAGATAGTATTTAAGGTAATGTTAATTATGTTTAAAAATGTACTTTTATTTTTCATCTTATTGCTACAAACTTCAACTCTATTTGCAAATCTACTGGAGAATGGGAACCTTTTACATCTGCCTCATACAAAAGCAAAGGAGTAGTCAATGTCATAGTCAAAGAGGCATTTAAACTACAAAATATAGAT
>DQTM01000157.1 GCA_015662785.1 Sulfurospirillum arcachonense
ACCAATAAGGTGGCTTAAAATTTTTACTAAACACCCCTTAAGCACAAGCATAGGTAATCTTTAGAAATCTCTATTGCATAATTTGGGTTTAAACAAGTATCATTTTTATATGGATGTAGTAGTAAAAAACGAGATTACAACTCTACCAAATCCAAAAAATTTTATAGCAAGCATAGAAGACAATAGAGTCTGTTACTCATTTGATATAGATAAAACGTATAGTATAAAAGAGACAAAATTTGATTTTGATGGTTATTTTAATGATAGTAGCTACACTCATAAGAAGTTTAATACCTTTTTATGAGGAGTATAGCAGCTACATGTATATGAGTTCAGCAGTTTTGTGGGCACTACCTTTTGTGCTGTATATGAAAGTGTTTTTTAAGTTTTTAGTGACTCCTAGAGCAGATGGTATATTAGGATAAGCCTATTAAGATACATTAACAAACTGTTATAAAGTGGTTAAAACTAAAATCCTATACTTTCGTTATCAAAAGGGTTTGACCCTTAAAAAATTAAAAAGGATTTGAGATGACAAAGAAAATTTTAGTAACAGCAGTTTTAGTAGGTGCCCTAGCTTCAGGAGCATTCGCTTACAACAAAGATTGTCAAAATAGTGGACAAAGAGGTATGAAAAGTGGACAATCAACTCAGCAAGGTATGATGAATAAAAGTCATAAGATGAATAAAAAAGGTATGGGTAGACATGGTGGAATGCAGATGTTTTCTCAACTCAATTTGAGTGATGACCAAAAGTTTCAACTCTCAATTTTAAAAGATGAGATGAGACTAGAAATGAAAAAATTAAGAGGCGCAAAAAAGCAAGGCAAGATGGTAAAGTTTGTTGGTGATGATGGTTTTGATAAAAAAGCATTTATGAAAGAGGCAGATAGTAGGCATGCAAAAATGATGACTATAAAAGCAAATCATATGGAAAAAGTTTTTAAACTTCTAACAAAAGAGCAAATCGCTGAGTTAAAGAAAAACTTAAATAGTTAAATACGCACCGAGGGTTTACATGTAAGCCCTCATACTACTCATTTATGGTATAATAGCGTTAAAATAAAACAAGGCTATTTTAATGATAAATGTACTTATGATAGAAGACGATACAGAATTTGCAGAAATACTAAGCGAATACCTAGCACAATATAATATAAAAATAACAAACTACGAAGACCCATACTTAGGGCTTAGTGCTGGCATAAAAAACTATGATTTACTTATACTTGATTTAACACTTCCTGGTATGGACGGACTAGAAGTTTGTAAAGAGGTAGTTGATAAGTATGATATACCTGTCATAATCTCAAGTGCAAGAAGTGACGTTAGTGACAAAGTCATAGGACTCCAAATTGGGGCTGACGACTACTTACCAAAACCTTACGACCCAAAAGAGATGTATGCAAGAATCCAAAGTCTTATAAGAAGATACAAAAAAGTAAATGCTCCTGAAGACAACGGCAAGGCTGATAGTGACTTTAGACTAGATGAAAAAAGACATCAGATATTTTTAAAAGAAGAGCCTGTAAACTTGACTCCTGCCGAGTTCGAGATTTTAGAATACATGTTAAAACAGCATGGTTTTTCAATTTCTCGTGAGCAACTTGTATATAATTGTAAATCATTAAAAGACAAAGGTTCAAAGAGTTTAGATGTTATTATTGGGCGTCTTAGAGCAAAGATAGGTGACAGTTCAAAAGAGCCAAAGTACATTCAATCTGTAAGAGGAATAGGTTACAAGTTAATAGGATGACAAGAAATTCTCTTAGTAACAAAGTAACACTAGTTTTTGTCTTTTCTATACTGCTTTTAGTCATGTTTTTTGAGGTGCTTTTTAAGTATCAAGGAGAGAAAGACCTAGAAGCCATGAAAGAGAGACAGCTTCAATCTATCAACTATATATTTATACTTTATAGAAACAATCTATCCCCTCATGGAATAAATGAATACTTTAGTAACTTTGGTTTAAAAAGAGTGAAAAATCAAAATTTGAGAACTTCTGTACTTGAAAAAGGTGTTGTTGTTTTCCAAAAAAACTCTGATTTAGGAAAGTTTTCATCAATAAGATATAACGACAGATACTATCTTTATATAGACAATATGATTTCAAATGTTCTTTTAGAATCTAAGTATAAAAAAAGAGCAAATGATTTCCTTTGGATAGGTTTTGTGATTGCTTTTATCATTCTTATATCTATGTATATCTCTATATTAAGAAGTATTGCTCCACTTAAAGAGTTAAGTTCACAAATAAGAAAGTTTTCCTTAGGTGATATGGATATAGATTGTAAAAGTAATAAACAAGATGAGATAGCAGAAGTTGCCAATGAGTTTGATAGAGCTGCAAGTAAACTAAGAGATCTGATTCACTCACGCCAACTGTTTTTACGCACTATCATGCATGAATTAAAGACGCCTATTGGAAAAGGTAGGATAGTCGCTGAGATGATACATGACGAAAAAGCTAAAAAAAGACTCATAAGTATATTTGAAAGACTTGATTTACTCATAAATGAGTTTTCAAAGATTGAGCAGATAGTATCAAAAAACTACTCTTTACAACTTCAATCTTATAACCTTGTAGATATAGTAGACAGTGCGACAGATATGTTGATGTTAGATGATGACAAAAAGTCTCTACATGTAAAGGTAGATATAGACCCAAGTATAGTCATAAAAGCAGATTTTGAATCCTTTGCGCTTGCCGTGAAAAACCTCTTGGATAATGCCATTAAATACGCAGATGACAGAGTGGCGCATGTGTACGTAATAGACAGTGCTCTATATATTGAAAACAGAGCTAAAAAATTTCCAATGGCTATAGAAGAGTACTATAAACCTTTTGTTTCAGGTTCTCGCGAGATTAGAAAAGGTCTTGGATTAGGACTTTATATAGTTAAAAATATAGTAAAATTAAATGACTTTGAACTTAATTATGAGTATATAGATGGCATGCATAGATTTTCTGTGGAAATAACATAATGAAATTAGAAAAATTTGATAATCTGGTTGAAGCACTTAGCTCTTTACCTAGTGTTGGAAAAAAATCTGCTCAAAGATTTGCTTATCACCTCATACTAAATGACACTTTTAATGCTATGAAAATCTCAAATGCCATAGAGAGTGCTGTACGCTCCATAAGAAGTTGTGAGAGATGTGGAGGACTAAGTGAACATGAAATATGCGACATCTGTTTAGACGAGCATAGAGATAGCTCTAAGTTATGTATAACTGAGAGTGCAAAAGATATACTAGTCTTGGAAGAGAACAATCTTTATGATGGAGTATACTTTGTACTTGATAGCCTTGAAGAAGAGTGCGTAGAAAAACTAAAATCAGTTGTTAGTGGAGGAATAGAAGAGGTTATTTTCGCTTTGACTCCATCACTTGCAAATGATGCAGTGATAATTTTTGTAGAAGACAAACTAAAAGAGTTTGATTTAGAGTTTACAAAAATAGCTCAAGGAGTACCCACTGGAGTACACCTTGAAAATGTAGATATGTTATCACTTTCTAAAGCACTTAGTTTACGTACTAAAGTTTAAGACTTATTTTAAAGAGAAAAAGCCTCTTTCATATGTTCTGTTATGCGTTCATTATTTAATTTATTATCAAAAAATAGGTTAAAAGCTAGCACTCCTTGATGCAAAAGCATATCTGCTCCATCTTTACATGTAAGCCCATTTTGTTTTGCAAGGTTTAAAAAAGGAGTTGGTTTGTTGTATATAACTTCAAATGCAAATTTTGCTTTTTGCATTAGAGTATTTAGTATTTTCTCGTCTATAGGAAAGGAGTTATCGCTTAGTCCTGCGGAAGTTGTGTTTATGATGAGATCATAAGCTTTTGGTTCAAACTCATCCCAGCTATACGCAGTGAAATTATTTTCTAAAAAGTAATCTAATCTACTTTTTGAACGGTTCAAGACTTCTACATGTAAAGAGTTTTTTTTGAGGATTGTAGCTATTGCTTTTGCTGTTCCTCCCGCTCCTAGTATGAGAGCAGTTTTAACTTCACCAAAAGACTCTATAGCTTTGTAAAATCCAGGAGCATCTGTATTGTAACCGTAGATTTTTCCATCTTTTTTTACTAGTGTATTTACAGCACCAACTTTTTTAGCAAACTCATCAAGTTCATCACAAAGAGCATAAGCAAATTCCTTATGAGGTACAGTTACATTTGCACCATCAAGGTGCAGGGAGTTAAACTTGTTTATGAGCTGTGTGCCATCTTCAAGAAAAGTTTTTATGTAGCACCCATTTACATGTAGACCATTAAGTGCAAGATTGTGCATTTTTGGAGAGATGGAATGGGAAACTGGATTCCCAAAGATTGAGAACAGTTTCATGTTATTCCTTTAAGTCATTCAGCGAACTAGTCATCGCTCCTAGTTTGTTTGTTACTTCTAAGTACTCAAGTTCTGGTTTACTGTCTGCCACTATGCCAGCTCCTGCTTGGAAGATTATCTTTTCATCGTCCAAATACGCAGTTCGTATCATGATAGCACTATCCATATTACCATCAAATCCAAAGTAACCAACAGCTCCACTATAAAAGCTTCTTTTGATTCCCTCAAAGTCACTTATGAGTTCCATGGCTCGTATCTTTGGAGTTCCTGTCATAGTTCCAGCTGTAAATGTTGCGGCAAAAAGGTCAAACATATCGTGTTTTTTATCAAGCTTAGCTCCAACATCACTGACCATATGCATAACGTGTGAGTATCTTTCAACTCGCATCATATCGCTAACATGAACTGTTCCAACTTCTGCCACTTTCCCTACGTCATTACGACCAAGATCAATTAGCATAAGGTGTTCGGCTCTCTCTTTTTCATCACTCAAAAGCTCTTCTTCATAAGCTTTGTCTTTCTCATAAGTAGAGCCACGTTTTCTTGTGCCTGCTATGGGTCTTAGTGTTATATGATCATTTTTAAGACCAACCATAACCTCAGGAGAACTCCCAGCAATAGCAAAATCATTGTACTCAAGTAAAAACATATATGGAGATGGATTTTTGTTTCTAAGAATTCTATAAAAACTTAGTTTATCAACCTTTGCATATTGTGTAAATCTATTTGACATGAGGATTTGAAAAACATCGCCACTTCTTATCATCTCTTTAGATTTAGCAATCATTTCAAAAAACTTCTCTTTTGAAAAAGAAAATGAGCTTTTAGTTTCATCAATAAGTGATTTTTTAATCTCTATAAAATTATGAGGTTTTTTTAGTATATTTTCTATCTCATCAAGTTTAGGAGCGAAGCTTTCCATAAAAGTGTGAAGTGTAAGAGTATTTGATTTGTGTGAAAAAGTACAGACTAATTTGGGTCTCATCAAATCCATATCAGGGATATCTATTTCACTTTTAAGAGTGTCCATATGAGACTTTAAACGTGGTTCAAATGTCTTAACTGCATCATATCCGATATATCCTATAAAACCATCAACAAAACCAAGCCCATTGGCTTGTCCATACTTTTTGTATTTAGCATTGTTTATGGTTGCATATCTTTTTTTAAGGTAGTCAAATGGATTGTCACCAATAGGATTTTCATGGTTATTTTCATCTACATGTAATGCTTGATTGTTTTTGTGTATAATTCTCTCACGAGCCCCAATGAATAAAAAACTAAAGTTTCCTTCTTCAGAGTTTATCGCACTCTCAAACAAAAATGTCAACTCATCCCCAAAATGTCTTTTCAGTTTTGAAAAGATTGTTATTGGGGTTAGTTGATCAAATAGTATTTTTTTGGAATAAAGCATTTACTACTTTACTCTGTATATAAAAGCGTCTTTGTTGATACTTGATTTTATATCAGCCAATACTGCTTTAGCAGCAGTGCTATTAGCATAAGGTCCTATTAGTATCTTAGTAACTTTTGTTCCTTTAACATCTATAGGTAAAAGTCTATATTCGTAACTTTTTGAAGCTAGTTTTGCTAAAAACTTTTTATCAGGAGTTAATCTTGAAGTTGCACCAACTTGAACATAGACGCCAGTTGTTGCTAAGTCATTAGTTGTCTGTTTTACTAGTTTAGCTTTTATAGGTTTTGCTGCTTTTTCTATTTTTTTAGGAGGAGTAACTATTTTAGTTTCTACTTTAGTTTTTATAGTTTCTACAACTTCTTGAATCTCTTCAACTTTAGGTTGTATATTTTCTTGTTTTTGAATCTCTTTGGCTTTTAAACTTTTTACCATTTCTTCAAAACTCTCTTTTTTATCTTCTTCTTCAACAATAGGCACTTGCTTGAAAAGGTCATCCTCTTTTTTAGGTTCAATTACTTTTTGAGTTGGATTTGGAGGTAAAATAAGCTTTGTATTATTAGATTGTTGGGTTGGTTTATTTACAACTCTCATCACAACTAAAACTACTAAAAATACAACTATTAAAAGTGCAACTATGATAAGTATACGTTTAGCTTTCATAGATTTGTTATCATTTTTTTCTAAAACGATATCACTAAGTTCATTTTTATCTTCCATTCCTATCCCCTTATTCTGTTGTTTATTTCTTTCTAATAAGCATTATCTATGCCATTACATATGCTTTGACCAAGAAGCTCCCCGCTCTTTGTTATAGAGTTTATATGGCAAAGCCAAAATGTTGAACTCTTTTGGTATATCTGGGTCTGGAAACATTTTCCATTCTCTTGGTAGCTTTTGAGCTAATTTTGCTGAAATAATTTTGGCTATCTGATATGCTTCTTGCAGAGTTGTATGTCCTTTATGGATATAAACATGTAAATGACCAGAAGTTTTACTCTCATAAGCAGTAAAATTGATAAAGCCTTCTTCTCGTAAAAGAAGTTGTGTTCTATGCCAAAATCGTTCAGTATTTCTTCCATTATAGTCAATCACTATGTTTTCAACTTTGTTTCTTGAGTTGATTAAAGAGTGAGCTACTGTAATCTCACCCTTTAAGTGTTGATTTATAATAGAACTTGTTAATGTTTTATCAACTTTTTCATATTTGTCAAAAAAAAGACGTCCATTATGGTTTCTCTTTTCAACAATAGTATCACATTTTATCCAATAGTGATCTGTTAACATTTTTATAAGCGAAGTATCAATATTGTACATAAGGTCTCCTTAGTATGTTGCTCTATCATAAATAATAAAGTTGTTTGCCAACTCTTTCATCTCTGCTTTTATTTTTAGGTGAAGCTCATTGTCTTCTATATTATCAAGGACATCAGCTATCTTTCCTGCTATGATTTCAAACTCTTTTGTTTTCATTCCACGAGCTGTCAAAGCTGGACTACCTATACGAACACCACTTGTTACAAATGGACTTCTATTTTCACCTGGAACTGTGTTTTTATTTATAGTAATTCCTGCATTTCCAAGAGCTGCATCTGCTTCTTTTCCACTGAACTCACGTCCTAAAAAGCTTACAAGAACTAGGTGGTTATCAGTTCCACCACTAACTATATCATACCCTCTTTTTATAAGAACATCACTTAAAACTCTTGCATTTGCTATAACATCTTTTGCATATTGTTTCCATTCAGGCTTCAGGTTTTCTGCAAATCCAACTGCTTTAGCTGCGATTACGTGAACTAGTGGTCCACCTTGGATACCTGGGAAGATTGCACTATTTACTTTTTTTGCTATATCTTCATTATCCGTCATGATAAGTCCACCTCTTGGACCTCTAAGAGTCTTATGTGTAGTAGTTGTAACTATATCACAATGAGGAAATGGGCTGGGATGCTCTCCCGCAGCTACAAGTCCAGCAATATGGGCGATGTCAGCAAAAAGGTAAGCACCAACTTCATCAGCAATCTCTCTAAACTTAGCAAAGTCAATCTCTCTAGGGTACGCACTTGCTCCACAGATAATCATTTTTGGTTTTACTATATGAGCAATCTCTCTTACTTTATCATAGTTAATATTTCCGTCCATCTCAACGCCATAAAAGAAGCTAGAGTATGTTTTGCCAGAACTACTTACTTTTGAACCATGAGTTAGGTGTCCTCCATGACTTAAATCCATACCAAGTATTTTATCAAATGGTTTTAGAAGTGCTTGATAAACACCTTGATTTGCTTGACTCCCTGAGTTTGGTTGAACATTTGCAAATTTACATCCAAAAAGTTCACAAGCTCTGTCAATTGCAAGTTGTTCTACTTTATCGGCAAATTCACATCCGCCATAGTATCTTTTATAAGGGTAACCTTCTGCATATTTGTTTGTAAAAACACTTCCCATAGCTTCCATAACAGCTGGGTAAGTGAAGTTTTCACTTGCTATCATCTCTAAGTGGTCAGTTTGTCTCTCTAGTTCATTTTCAATTAGTCCGTAAACTTCTGGGTCAACATTTTTTAAAATACTCATTAGTTATTTTCCTTTTCATTATTGTTATCATTTATTGGTTTCATTGCTGGAAATAGAATTACATCTCTTATTGATTGCTCATTTGTTAAAAGCATTGTTAGTCTGTCAATTCCAAGTCCTTGTCCTGCTGTTGGAGGTAAACCATAACCTAATGCTCTAACATAATCTTCATCCATTTCATGTGCTTCATCATCACCAGCATCTTTTGCATCAAGTTGGCTTTTAAATCTATTGTACTGGTCTATTGGGTCGTTTAATTCGTTAAACCCATTTGCTATCTCACGTCCAGCCATAAACAGCTCAAATCTCTCTGCAATATCAGGATTGTCATCTTTTCTTCTTGCAAGTGGACTAATCTCTATTGGATAATCAATGATAAAAGTTGGATTTATTAGTTTAGCTTCAACGTACAAGTCAAATAGCTCTTCATAAAGTTTTCCAAGGCTAAGTTTTGCATTTGCCTCTTCACCTCTGCTTTTTAAGTAAGCTAAAATTCCCTCTTTAGTTTCAACAACTTCGGCAGGAACTCCACCTATTTCAATAAGGGAGTCTTTATAAGATATTTTTTGAAATTTTTCAGAAAAGTCTATCTCTATTTCACCATAAGGGATTTTTGCAGGTAGTTTTAACTTTTTTAGTAAAACTGTAAACATCTCTTCAGTGAGGTCCATTAAGTCGTGGTATGTATGGTATGCCCAGTAGAACTCTATCATAGTAAACTCAGGGTTGTGAGTTAAGTCTATACCTTCATTTCTAAAGTTTCTGTTTATTTCAAATACAGCTTCAAATCCACCAACTACAAGTCTTTTTAGATAAAGTTCTGGTGCAATTCTAAGGTACCTGTCAATTCCCAAAGCGTTATGGTGAGTAACAAATGGTTTAGCATTTGCTCCTCCTGCAATTGGGTGCATCATAGGAGTTTCAACTTCAAGAAAACTTCTCTCTTCAAAAAAGTGTCTAATTGTGCTTACTATCTTACTTCTGATTTTAAAAGTCTCTTTTACTTTAGGGTTCATTATCATGTCAAGATAACGTTTTCTATAACGTAGTTCTTTATCTGTTAAGCCATGAAACTTTTCAGGTAGTGGAGTTATAGATTTTGTAGCAAGTTCTAATTTCTTTACATTTAAAGATAATTCACCAGTTTTAGTAACAAAAGGAAAACCAGTTACGCTGATGATATCACCAACTTCAATGAGTTTTTTAACAGAGTTAAACCAATCTTCTCCAATGCTTTGTTTACTAAAATATATTTGTAAAAGTCCTCTTTCATCTTCTATTTTAGCGAATGCAGCTTTTCCCATATGTCTTAAAAACTTAATTCTTCCAATTACCGTATTTTCTTTGTTTTCATCACGCATTGGGTCAGAGTCTCTTACATACTCATAGCATTTTTTAAACTCTTCAGTTGTAGAGTCTTTTTTTATATTGTGAGTATATGGATTTTTACCTAACTCTCTTAATGCTTCTGCTTTTTCTATTCTTTGTTTCTCATATTGATTATCAAATATCAAAATTTTCCTTTATATCTTATTTCTTCTTTAGCTCAAGCAAAGCTTAATCTAAATTCATATCATCTAAAGCTACGATATAATATCGAGAGCTTTTTTTATTGTTTTTTTTGACATTTTTGACATATGCCATATAGCTGCATCATGTGGTTTGTGAGTTTAAAACCATATTTATTTGCTATCTCTTCTTGTCTCTTTTCAATTGCATTGTCTTCAAACTCTATTATGTCATCACAAACTTTACAAATCATATGGTCATGATGAGGCTTGTTTCCAAGTTCAAATTTTTTACCAGATGAGCCAAATGATAAAGATGTAACCATATCAGAATCTTCTAAAAGATTTAGTGTTCTATATACTGTTGCAATACCAACGTTTAGCTCTGGATAACTCTCTTTAAGTAGCATATATAGACTCTCCGGCGAGAAGTGATCGTCATTGTTATACATAGTTTTTAGTACAACTTCTCTCTGTTTTGTAAATTTAAGGTTGTTATGTTTCAAAATATCTTTAAATCTTACCAGTAGAGAATCATACTCCATATTTTCTATATCTGCCATTTCATTCCCCTAGGGTATTCTTTAAATCTCTAGTGATTTTATCACTATCCATCTTAACTATATAAGCACCAGTCTCTACAAAAATAGGGTACATAAAGCTTTTTTCCATATACTCATCAGCTTTTTCTTTTATAAACTCTATGTTTGAAAGCGTTACAGCTAAAATAGAGAATACTAAAAATATTTTAGCACTTCCTACTACAAAACCAGCAAGTTTGTCTATAGCTCCTAAACCACTCATTTTTATTAGACTCTCTAAAAGGTGTCCAACAAATAGACTAAGAATCCAAAAAATAATTAAAACGGCTATAAAACCAACTAGATATAAAGTAGCACTACTCTCTAGTTTGTAGAGGTTTGCATTTATGAGTTGCCCCATTTGCTCTGCAAATCTTGAAGCAATAAAAATACCACCAACAATACCAACAAGTCCAAATACCTCTTTTATAAAGCCGTTCATAACACCTTTTATACCGAGTATAAAAATAAGAGACAAAGATATAATGTCAAAAATAGATATATTTTCCATATTAGCAGTTCACTCTAAAACAGTTTTTACCAGCATCTTTAGCTTCATAAAGTGCACTATCAGCACGTTCAATAAGTGTTTCAGGACTATCACCTTTTTTATAGCATGCTATTCCTGCACTAATGGTTAGGTGTATGTTGTGGCCCTTGTAAAGAAGTTTACTTTCACTTGTTTCTGTTATGATTCTGTCTACACTCTTTTTAGTCTCTTCTAAAGTAGTACGGTTTAGTAATATGATAAATTCTTCTCCACCATATCTATATACCTTTACTCCTTTTCTAAGAGAACTTTGAATAAGTTTTGTTAAGAATATAAGAGTTTTATCTCCAGCAATATGTCCATATGCATCATTGATTTTTTTGAAATCGTCGGCATCAATCATAATAAGAAAGATATCAACATCTTTTCCTTCAACAGCACCTAATATTTCTGTTATATCTTTTGTGAAGACTCTTCTATTGTAAGCTTTTGTTAGAGGGTCAATATGTGATTCACGCTCAAGTCTCTCTATCTCAAGTTTTAGCTTAGTTATAGTCTCATCTGCATTTTTAAGTTCACTTAGGATTTGCCCTTGAAATGAATCAAAAGTGTCTATGATTGCTTGAGTATGAACTCTATCATAGTCATTTTTTATAGCTCCAATATCAACAAAGCTTTTATCCGATATTTTTTTGAGATTTGAATTTGATTTTTCAAACTCTTGTAGACTAGATTTTGCAAGCTCAAAAGAGACTTGACCTATAGAATCTTCTGCTTCATTTGTTGAAAAAAGATAAGAGTATTTTTTTGATAAATCAATTAGTGTAGGGTCATTGGCATGTGCTAATTCATCCATGAAAGTATCGTAATAGTACTTCGGATATGGTGGGATACTTAGCTCTTTTAGTTTAGAAAATGAGCTTTCGCCAATAGTTGTTATTTGTTCTACAATATTGTTATTTTTAGTCATTATTATGTCACACCTTAAATTAGGATATTATTTTATAGTTGATAATATCTAATTTAAGCTGTAATTATGATTAGATTCCGATAGAGTTTATCAATTCCTGTGGTTGCGTAGAGAATCGTATCGCATCATCTTTTGATATATTATTTGCTTTAAGAAACTTTATCATAGCTTGTGTTTGAGTACTCATTCCTGTTTTTTGTTGGTTTAATTGTATTTGAGAGTAGATTTGGTGTAGTTTATTCTCTCGTATAAGGTTTGAAATAGCTGCATTATTTATCAGTATTTCATGAATTGCAACACGTCCTCCTCCATTTTTAGGGAGTAAACTTTGAGAAATAACTGCGTACAGAGAAGTTGCTAACATATTTCTTATTTGAACTTGTTCAGGTCCTTCAAAACTATCAACAATTCTGTTTACAGTTTGGACAGATGAGTTAGTATGAAGTGTACCAAATACCAAGTGACCAGTTTCAGCAGCAGTGATAGCTGTACCGATAGTCTCTCTATCTCTCATTTCACCAACTAGTATGACATCAGGATCTTCACGAAGTGAAAATTTTAGTGCATTTGCAAAACTTTTTGTATCTTCTCCTACGTTTCTGTGTGAAAATAGAGATCGTTCATTTTCATGAACAAATTCTACAGGATCTTCAATAGTTATTATATGTCTGTGTTCAGTTCTGTTTATCTCATTAAGCATAGCAGCTAGTGTGGTTGATTTACCACTACCTGTTGGACCAGTTATTAAAACAAGCCCTTTTTCTCTTTTTGTAATATCTTTGAAAATACTAGGGCAATTTAACTCATCTAAAGTTGGAATAATTATAGGAATAATTCTAAAAGCAGCTGCAAGTTCACCATTCATAGTATAGTAGTAGTTTGCACGAAAACGTCCAATATCAGGAAACATAACAGCAAAATCAAGCTCTTTATTTTCTTCTAAATCTTTCTTTTGCTTATCAGAGAGAAGGGTATAACACATCTCTTCAATCTCTTTTCCATTTAACTTGTCCATGTCAAGTGCCACAAGTTTACCATCTATTCTAATTTGTGGTTCACTTCTACTCACTAAGTGTAAATCAGAAGCTTTATATGCAACTATATTTTTTAATAGTGCTTTTATATTAAGAGCCATTAGTTCTCCTTAAAAGGGTTTAATTTTTATTCTATAATTTTTGGTACTACAAAAGATCCATTTTTACTTTTTGGGGCATTTTCTAAAATTGTTTTTATAATTTGAGGGTTTACACTAGGGATATCTTCTCTCATTGGAGTTCCTCCTTTTACCGTTGTAAAAGTTGCTTCCTCTTTATCTAAATCTAATTCATTTAAGTTCTCAATAAACTCAACTATTTCAGAAAGTTGGTTTATCATTCCATCTCTTTTATCTTCTGCAATCTCTAATGAAGATAATTTTTCTAATTTTTTCAACAATTCGTTATCAATTTTCATCTCT
>DQTM01000217.1 GCA_015662785.1 Sulfurospirillum arcachonense
ACCTTCTAATATCATAATAATAGCTAAGTTTAGGTGATGAGAGTGCTTTAATAAGTGCTATTTCTGATTGGAATTTTATAATTTTTCTCAAAATGACTTTATCATACTTTTCAAATCTTTCTTTTTTATCAGAAATAATATTCTCATACATTTTTATTGAAAACCCCTGAATAAAGTCATCAAACTGCATAAAATCATCATATTTTTTACCTGAGAACTCTTGATAAATATAGGTTGTAGCCATAGCTTTTAGATAATTTTTAAATCTAGTAACTAGTGGCTTTTCTTTTGCAGGCTGAATTGATCTATACTCTATTTTTTTTAGTTTATACGCACGTTTCACCATCTGAAATGTTGTCAAGTCAAGTGCTGACTTTTTTGCTAGTTCACTATATCTATCTCTTCTTGTACATAAAAAACATTTTTCTACTTCTGACTTAATAGGTTTTATATCAAAAGTTGAGAATGCATAAATAGCTTTTAGTTTTTCTTTTTGCATCTCTTCATTTGGTTTATCTATATCTTTACTATCTTTAAGGTAACTACATAATATAGTCTCATCATAGCTAGATATACGGTCAATCATAACAATCACACCATCTAAACCTACATTAGGTCTAGTCATGATGTTTGGTACAGACCTAAGTAGTTGGTAAAAATACTTTAACGTATGACTTGAAGCAATGCTGTCATCTACAAAGAAAACTCGTGTATTTCCCCAATCAAAATATTCATAAGATTTTAAATCATGGAAGTTTGCCTCACCCCGTGACTTATTAAAACTTAGTACAATAGCTTCATTGTTGAAAATTTCTTGATTTACCAGTGCTACAAAATTATTGTTGGTATCATGAGAAGAAGTAAGCAGGATTATATTCTCTTCTTTTATATGATTTATCTTTTTTCTCACATCACGAGATAGGAAGTGTTCTATCTCAAATCTATTTTGATTAAAAAACTTTATGGTATTGATATAATATAAAAAGTGATTATTCCCTCGTTTCACATGTCCAAAATTTAGTGAATCAAACCATTTAACATTCATGTTGTTTTTAGTGCTATAACTTTGTATTTTTTTTGAATGGATAATGTCAAAAAAAGTATCTTTTACGAAGAAAGGGTCATTTCTTGTAAACTCTAGTAATGGTACATCTCGTTGACCTTCACAAGCATCACAATATTTCTGTTCAGTTACCTTATGAATATAATCCTTATTTAACGTAACAGTTACAAGAGGGTCAATATTGCTACCTAGTTCTATATCAGCACTTTCAATATTTAATCGAATGGCAGGAATGGCTTTAATATTATAATCTTTAATTAGTAGTTTGTCTCTTTTTGCACCAACCACTACCGATGAGACTAAATATATTTCATACCCACCCTCTTTTTGTGTTGTCTCTATTTTATCTTTTATTACTCGATAGTCATAATCATCATATATATTGAAAAGCTTATATTTAAATCTTTCAAAAGTCTCTAAATCCAAAAATGTATAACACAAAGAGATAAGCATGTTTGTATATTTATCTGTACCATAGAGGTAGTACTTTATAGTTTCAGGTTTCATGGGGAGACTCATAGCCAATCTAAATGCCAACCGTCTCACCCATCGTGAATCTTCAAAAACCTTTTTAAACTCCATAAATCTATCAATATGATAGCCAGACCCTGTATCTATATGAATATCGTCTCTTTTTGCAACTTCATTGAGATATTTTCCCAACATATCTTGTAAGATAGAAACCTTATTTGTATCAGGACTGCTTCTTCTGTTCTCGTCAGAGATTTCAAACAATTCAAAGGGTACTATATACTCACCTTTTTCCAAGCTGACAAATAATTTACTATGCAAGAAACCTTTAGGCTTTTTAATTTTAGAGGAATTGCGTATATTGCTATCGTTGAATTGTCCCCAACTTGGCAAGAGTTGATTTAAATAGCAATATTCTTCTTTATTTTTTCCTCCAATAAGAATGGCTTCGGGGTATCTGTCACTATAAAAAAGTACATTCAGTGATTTTTCATATTTTTCTTCATCATCACCATATATAATGGTTTCTAAAAGCTTTATGTGTTCTGTATTTTCATTACTTCTCTTAGACTTATCATTAGCATACTCATATAATGGAACATTCACAATCACCATATCTTCTATATCATGTGTATATGCATACAAATAGATATTTCTCAGAAATTCACTAAAAGTATTCTGTCCAGTATACTTAATAAAAGTACATTTATTTTCACTATCAGAACTCTTATCTACTTCAGGATTCAAATCATCTACTATATGCGTATCAAGATAGAAGGTAAATTTACTTATCTGTTCTGCTATGTCATCTTTTTTATCTATAAAAAGTTTATAGTCATTATTTTGTAAGTTTATACTTACTAAGCTATTGGCATCTTCAACATTTTGCATATTGACATCTGTCGGAAAAGTGATAATAATATATGAACCCTCTTTTCCATGCTCAGACTTATCATTTACATCAAGTTGAAACTTTCCATCTTTAAAACTATAAATGATTTCAAAAAACTGATTATCATTGTGCAAGTATAATTTTAACTTAGATTTAACGGTATCATTTGTTGTAGATAACTTTTTTAATAATTTAATCAATAACGGTAAACCAAAATGCATGGCAATTCTTGGTATTTGATGTATATGCATCTCATCATCTATATTATCAGACTTCTCTTGTTGTATTTGGAAAATCCCTTTTAGGACTTTTTTATACTCCTTGTTATCAATATCATTAATAACATCGCTGTAGTTTTTTAAAAGATTGCGCGTAACTCCTGCATTTTGCAACCTTTTTTTCTCTTTTACTAAAGTTTCCCGATATGTATTCAAAAATCCTTTGCAGGAATTATCCGATATGATAAGCTCATATAAATCACTTACCTTATCTTTACGAAATGATATATGTGCATTAGCTTTTTCGGGGGTATGTTTTCTAATATTATCAATTAATTCAAAAAATATATCTCTAAAACTACTCGAAAGTCCTTTCTCTCCCAAACCTACAGCTACCAAAAGGTCTTCTATCTTATCTTGAAGGTTTTTTCTGTATTGCTCTATACTATTTTTTGCCTGCTCCAATGAGAGTTGATTATAAAAACTTCTTCTTGCTTCATACGGGTCTAATGCATCTTTATGTACATATTTATCTACTTCACTTAACTTAAAATTTCTCAACTTCAAAATAGGTAGCATTGAATACTCATATTTGCTATCATTGATTAAAGATTTTTTATGCACTACACTACTAAAAAGATGACTAGACTCAAAATCATTCTCTAGCAATCTATTAAATTGTCTGTCTCTTTCATCTTCATCAGATTTTATAATAGTGTTAATAGTAATATAGATTTCTTGATTATCTTTTTTAGCATACGGTGAATAAACTTGAAAATCTTTCAAATCTGAATATTGGGTAAGTAATCTATGAATATAATGCTGAGGTTTGTCATCCATATATCTTATATCTATTACTAATGTTGATTTATACTCACAGTGTAAATCAAAAAGTAAGATGAAGAAAAGAGGGTCAACAAACTGTACGGTTTTATCAAAAGTAATAACAATAAGATTATCAATCAGTACATTACTCTTTATATTTAAAATTTGATTAAATATTTTACTTATTGTGGCATCATAATCTTTTATAGATTTATTTCTATCTTTTTTAAAAGCTATGAGGTCTTTATAGTTTATCGTATACACCATTTATATTCTTCCTTCTATGTAGTTTACTTAAATATAACTTACATAACAGAAAGAAGAAAAAATATACCAAATATCTCTAAGGTCACAAATTGCGACCTTAAAACCTACCCACAAGCAACCTCATTCCCGACAGGAATCACATCTACTTTCACAGACT
>DQTM01000013.1 GCA_015662785.1 Sulfurospirillum arcachonense
ATCTTCTACCTTTTGGTTGGGTGGTATGTGAAATATTATAATAAGATCTTCAGATGAAAAGATTGTTATATATGTGATGTTTGTCATTTTCACTGGTTGTGGAGTCGGCGTTACTGATAATAGCGATGGTATTTATCTATAATTTAGATGAATATGTAATGCCAAATATAAACAATACAAATCTTTTTTTCTTTACTATTCATAAATCTTACCATTATTTCTATAATCTCACTCAAAGCCAACTCTACTTCATTTTCAAGATACTCTTTTACTAAACCTTCACTATCTATCTCATTTATAAGTCTCTGAACTAAAGGGATGCAACCACCTAAATAGTCCCACACTATTTCATAATCTTGTCTATCTATTTTATTTTTATAATCAAGATACTCAAATATATCTTTCTTATTTAAATGATCAATCTTTTTAAATCTGCTTGTAGCTTTTAGTTTAGCATCGTTGTAGATCCTATCTATAAAAATAGTGTTTGAGCTAAGAATTACTACATGAGCTAAATGTAACTCTTTTGTAAGTCTTACACAAAAGTTTAAAAACTCTTTTAATAACTCTTTTTCTATGATGTACTCTATGAGTGTAGTTTTTCCTGTACTCTTTGGACCATAAAGCCAAAGGATCTCTTTTGGTATTTTTTCAAACTTTTTCTTTAAATACTCTATCTCTTTTTCTCTATTTACAAACTCATCATTTCTAAATTTTTAATTTGTATAGTTTTCCTCTAAGCTAAGTAGCAAAACATTAGTTCCGATCCCAATTGTGGATGCAACCAACTACTATAAACTACTTTTTTGACACTACTTGTCACTCATAATTGCTACAATTCTTCAAAACAAATCTAAAGGAGTCAAAAATGAAAAAAAGAGCAGTAAACGGAGCAAACATTGGTAACTTGGTAAACTATGCAAATAGAATTGACTCAACTTTAAATGAAGTAAAAAAAGATATTTTAGAACAAGCTAAAAGATATAAAAACAACTCACTACCTTCACAGACAGGTTTTGTAGCAGAAAGTGTTCATATAGGCTCATTTAATTTAGATAGTGCAATAAAAAGAAGTTCACTCAAAGCAGTAAAAGAGAAAAACGGTTTTCATGGTGATTATAAAGTCTTAAAAGCAGACAAAGTTGTTGCAAAAGGTGAGTTTAAACACTACAACACTGCCAAACAGACTGAAAATGCTATGAGAGGCTATAATGGTAGAGATCTTGTTGGTCCAAAAGAGCAGATTGAAGATATTAAAAAAATTGCAAAACAAAAAGCACTAAAAAACAGACAGACTCGTCCACAAGTAGCCAAAGAGCATCAAGAAGTTTATGAAAAAGCTACTGACTCCATAAAAAAAGATAATGTTTCATCAAAACCAAAAACAAGCAAAGAGCTAAAAAAGATCACTAAAAAAGCGTCCAAAGGAAAAGTTGATGCAAGAGATGTTTTACCTGATTTCAAAGATAGTCTTAAAAACAGTGCAATCTCTGGAGCAATTGATGGTGCGAAAGTTGGAGCTGCAATTGGTGGAGGAATTAGTGCTATTTCAAATATCAAAGATTTAGCAGATGGTAAAAAAAGTGCAAAAGAGGCTTTGATAGATACTTCAAAAGATATAGCTGTTAGTGCAATTGATAGCGCAGTAAAAAATGCAGCAGGAAGTGCAGCAAAAACTGCGTCTATTCATCTATCTAAAAAAGTTGGCAATGAAACCGCAAAAAAAGTTTTGGGTAGTTCTGCACCTATAATAGTAGCAACAACTGCCATAGAGACTGGTAAAGATATTATAAAATATGTAAATGGTGACATAGATGGCAAAGCTCTTGCTAAAAATACAGTTAAAAATTGTGCAACATCTGCAGGCGGTTGGGCTGGAGCCGAAGCAGGAGCTACTGTTGGTGCTATGGTAGGTGGTCCTGTAGGAGCTGTTGTCGGTGGAGTCATTGGAGGGATTGCTGGAGCTTTAGGGATTGGGTCATTATTTGATTGATTATGATATAATTTTTTAAAAAAGAGAGTTTTATGATGCAAGAAAACTTTAAAATCTTAACGCTTGATGGTGGTGGAGTCAAAGGATATTTAAGTGTTCTTATTTTAGAAAAGATTGAAAAAGCTCTTCAAAGATATTTTAATGATGAGAAAAGCATTGGAGAAAGATTTGATCTAATAGTAGGAACTTCAACCGGCGGAATTATTGCTACAGGATTAGCCATAGGAAAAAATGCAACAGAAATAAGAGAACTTTATGAAAACCTTTTAGAGAAAATTTTTAATCCAATAAATAAAGGTTATGTAAAGCCAAAATATAATCAAAATATTTTAAAAAAAGAACTCAAAAAAATACTAAAAGATAAAACGTTCAATGACGTAAAAACCCACTTATGTCTTACAAGCGTAGATATATCTACTTCAAAGCCAAGATTTTTCAAAAGTCCATACAGAGATAGTTACCACCAAAGAGCAGATGAAAAATTGATAAAAGCAGTTTTAGCAACGAGTGCTGCTCCTGCATTTTTTCCTATTGTAGATACTAAATATTCATCTTATTTAGCAGATGGAGGTTTAGTAGCAAACAATCCAACAATGGTAGGAATTGTAGATGGCTATCAAATAACAAATGATTTAAGTAGATTAAGAGTTCTATCCATAGGAACAGGAGATATCAACTACATGCCTTATGATGTACAAAAGATAAAAGAGTTTGGAGGAGTTTTTAGCTGGACTTTAAACTCAAAATATGGCATAGAATCTATCATAGATAAAAAAATGATCATACCAATAATAGAAGTTTTGCTAAATACTCAATCAAGATTGATTAGCGCACAAGCTAACTATCTACTAAAAGAAAACTTTTGCAGAATC
>DQTM01000080.1 GCA_015662785.1 Sulfurospirillum arcachonense
AGTTATTATTATAGCTAAAAATGGGTATCAAAGCACTGTATATAGGGGCTTATTTGGGTGTTTTGATTGGGTTTACTGTGCAGTGGTCTCTTAAAGCTTCTTCTCTCGCTACAAAAGAATGTAGTGAAGTAAAAGTATCCATATCAAGTTTATATGATTTTTCTTCTATGCGATTAAAGAGATAATCAACACTTTTACTCTGATTAAGTATTTGTTGTTCATCACTTAGTTTGTGCCCACCAACTGTTGTACCTCCTAAAAGCGTTTGTACTTCTGGATAGGACATTGCATTACCCTCTAGTGCCGAAGTATTATAAACAAAGTCTATTTTGTCTTTCTTTGCTAAAAAAAATGCTAAGTCAGGATTAGACTTAATGATGGATAGTTTTATTATATCAATTTGGTTAATTTCTTGACTATTTAGTTTCACAACATATGCCTTTTACTTGTAATACACATATATACTAAGTTTTCTCAAATTAAAACTACCCAGTGTTCTCTTTCAACTCTCTAACTCTACTTATTTGAGTTTTAAATCATTCAGCCTTTTCCAAAAAAACAATATCAAGCCCCATACCCTCTGCAAATTCATACAAAAACCTAGCGTCATACGTACCCCGCCCTACTTTCTGACGAATAGCTTCTAGTGAATAGTTATAACCTTTCTCTTCCATCAACTTTTGTAGTTCTACAAAGTTCATATCTTTTTTAAGCATTTCCATCTTAATCACTTGCTTTACATGCTTTGTTATCTCATCTCTAGTCATCTTTTGAGCCTTTAACCTATCATTTATAACAGTATTTTATCAGAAAGAGCATAAAGGTATTATTTTTGAGTAGTTAATTAAGCTTGCATATGATATGATACTATCATAAATATAATTATTGAATCAAATATAATATGCTAATGAGATGAATGTATTTTTGAATAAACCTAATGTTAACTCACTTAAGCCTATTTATTTCTGCTTCTAAGTCACTGAGTATAGCAATAATCTCATCAAACTCTAGATGCTTGTCAAATATCATATGGGACATCGCAGCATAATCCTTCTTAAGTGTGTTGAGTCTATATGTGGGTGGGAGGAGTTTTAGCGTGCCAGGTTTTGCACTATCATACTCTGCCCAACTCCTAGAGTAAAATTTCTTTTTAAACTCAACTACATTTTCTAGCAACTCAAAATTCATCAAAGCTTCAGCTTTTACGTTTGATGTTGCCATCATTGCCAAGTCGTAATAGTGTCGAGAATATCTAGGTGGCATTTGAGATGATTCGGGTCGGTTGGCTTCATGGTGCAAGATGGTTGCCTTTTCCCAAAAAGTTCGCTGGGCTACGATAGTGTTGACTGTACATTTTGGTACGTTAAAGAGTTTAGGAAAATGTTTTGCTGCAAAAGGTTGTATTTTATACGCTTTTGAGGGCAGCCAAGATGCCAATGGTCCTATCTCTAGTAATATCTCAGGTCTCAAATAGGTATCATCAAATACAGAAGGGTACTTAATATTAATAGAAAAAGCATCATTATCATCAATCTTACACTCACATACTGGGGATAAGATTTCTGTAAGTATGGGGAGTAACGTATCTTCTATGTATGTCTTGGCACTTTCATTTACAAGCTTGTTGAATTTATCTTGCTTATTGTTTGTCCTTGTGGCACAGGGATCATCTTTAGTTACTAGCGTCCAGTCAAGTATCAAATCTACATCTTCAGAGAATCTACCTATGAGATCAAAAACCTTAGAAAGGCTTGTTCCACCTTTGAACATTAGAATACTATTGAGTCTTTCATCTGCAAAAACTTTAGAAAGTACCCAGACCACCCAAAAGTCTTTTTCCACTATGGCATTGGTAGTACCCATCTTGCTTGCTGTCTCAGCAAATAGCTCACCTCTTTTTTCTTTTGATAGTAATGCTACTTTATGCATTTGTTTTCACCTCTTTACAGATTTCTTTTATAAGCTCATATATCCATGCATTTGATGTTTGGGTGTCTTTTAGTATTTTACTACAAAGACTAGGGGCTAGAAAATGTCTTAACTTTTCTTTTACTGTATCATCAACATGTGATTGTCCTAAAGATTGCAAGGCTTGGACGATGAGTGAACTCTCTTTGTACTTAAAGCCTATGTTTTTAAGTGCCCTGTGCTTAAATACTAAGGTGGTGTTACCTAGCTTGTATTTTCTACTGGGACCACTACTAAGGTAGATATAGTTTCCTTCTACTTGTGTAGATAGCCTTAGATAGTTCAATGCACTTTCTCCAGAGATTTCTATCTGCCAATTAAATTTTCTAGCATACGCCTGTGCTACAGCATCTATATCAGGACTTAAATCTTGTTCAAGTAGGCTACTATACTGCGGATAATCATACATACCTCTAGCTACTCTGCGTATCTTTCCTTCTTTTGTGAGTGTAGAGAGTGCCTTATCTATGTTATTATCTTTAAATTCATCTATAAAATCAAAAGAAGAAAAGCTAAACCCTCTACCATTGCCATATATACGTGAAAGTATCTTATCATCGATAGATTGCATAGTATTCCTTTTCTATTTTTTTCAGTAAAATATACCATTTTTTATGAAAAAATGCAAGTGCTATCTTACAGCAACCTCTACCTTTAGGTATCTCTTCTTATCTAAGGAGATTCAATGAAGAACATGTACGAAATACACTTGCAAGATACTAAGTCTGGTGAAGAACAAACAGCCCTTATAAAGATAGAAGATATCCAAGAAGAACTTGCCTACTTTCAGAACCTCACTCATGAACAAAGCAGGCATAACAAAGCAAGGGCTTCATATCTTTCGTCACACCTGTGCTATGCAACTTTATAGAAAGTCTAAAGACATTTTAGTAACCAAAGAAAAGTTACGGCATTCTGACATTAAGACTACTATGATTTATGCACATGCTGAGAGGAGTGATGTGGCTGAGGCTATGAGGTAAGCTTTATCTATTTTCCCTATAGCATCATCTGGGTATCCTAGTAGCATCGGAGTATGCATTTAATATTCATACTCAAAAGAGTGACAAGACAGATGTTGTCTATCTTCATAACCTCTTACTCGACGATTAGGACTCAATGGTTATCCCAAGAGTATCGTAAAAACCTCTTTGCCTTAACTGTATTATACGTCTATCGTAGAATTTTTGTAAGTCTTCGCCGAATTGTCCAAAGCTATATCGTTTTTTTTGTACTTTTAAATTTTCAAATTCCTGAATATTCATACTTATTTCTATGTATCTTGGAAACTCTTTTATAAAAACCTCAATCATCTTTTTAGCAATCTTTGTAGTCTGAAGTTTTGAAATAGCTATTCTGCTTGAAAGGTGATAAAAATCATCCAGTGATAGGTTTATCTTTTTACCACTTAATGGCAACCCTAGTTCATCGCTGTCTCCCCTGTAAACTCCATTTGATATAAGATCGTAAAGTGGAGAGAGTTTTTGCTTATCTCGACCTATATTTAGAATAGATATATTTTTTACATGTAGGTCTGCATGTTCGATAATGAAAGAAAAGAAGTAGAACTCCAAGAATCGTATACGTTCCTCTTTGGATTTTACCACCTCCGCAATGGTGTCAAAAAGCTTTTCACTGGTTGTAAAATACTTTTGGTCACTCTTGATGTTCATAATTTGTGCGAAGTCTCGTTGTTCATACTTGTATCCATCGTACCTATCATAACGCTTAACAACATAATGAAAATCTTTTTCTCCAACAATAATGCCAGACCAAGGCACATCAAAGCCATAAGCATTTTTTGCGAAACTCATAAAAAGGTGTTCATTTAAGCCCATATAAGGCAAGTGTACTTGATTTTTATCTTTAAAGTTATAGATAGCACTTTCTATATTATAAGGCTTTAACAGATAAAGGGCATTGTTGCTTTGAGATATGACTTCTTTTTCAAAGTCAATATTTACATCTATCTTGTTTTGATATCCACTGAGTGAAGAGTGTTTCCCTTTCTCTTCAAGAATTTCTTTTTCAATATCTATGGTAAAGCCCAAAATATTAACAAACTCTTGCATTCCTAAAATCTTTTTTTTTACAAGTAACCAGTTTTTACGTTGTGTATAATCTACTTTATATGCATATAACTTATCTGTGGAAACAAAATCAAAATCCCCATGCGTATTGTTCAGTTCTAATAATATCTCTACTAAATTCTTACCATCTTCTAAATAGCTGTTTCTTCTATCACTCTCTGGAATTAAATTTTCAAATATAGGAAATAGCGTAGCCGATGAAGCGATACTATCTTCAAGCAATCCATCTAATTTTTTACCTTTAAATCCTTTATCATATTCAAATATATACCGCCCCACTTCATACTCTAAAAACCCTATTAGTGTTGCACTTTTAAACACTAGAACTTGATTAACTTCAGCATTATTTATTTGCTTATAATATCTTCCTCTTCCTTCCCCTATGGCTTCTATCATTTCTTTCTTAAGTAAGATAACCAAATACTTTTTCACAGTACCTTTGGGTATATTTGTATGTCCAACAATTTGTGAAAATGACTGTTCCTTTACACTAGAAAATGATGCTATAATACTTTTTTCAATTCTATTCATAGGCACTCCCTTTCGGACATAATAGGATATATTTATATAAATTAAGATATTTTTAATATTATACCTAACTGTTTCTTAAATCAAACACTACCATCAAAACTCAATTTTATTTAAATAAGAACATAAAAATAGGCTCAAATTAGCTTATATTTATGGTGGCTATGCCTGATATAAATTTTATCTTACAAACTGTTTTATAGGGTGTTGACATATTAATAATAATGGCATACAATAATATAAAGGTATAAAATGGAAGAAAATAAGCAATCAAACTTATTCAATACTAAAAGAGTTTGGAAGTGTTATCAGCATGAGGGAATGTCTAAAAGTGCTATAGCTAAAAAGTTAGGCATAATAGAACCGAGGTAATAAGTATCATAAAATATACAACACCCTCAATCTATTGGGATGCTATGGATACTGAAGATATCCTTGCTAGTCTACGAGTGCAAGAAGATACATTATTGGAAAAATATAGAGACTTAATTTATAGCGAAAGAGATGCCTACAGAGACAAGAAAAAAACTGGCAGAAAACTTACAAATAAACGTTTGGTTAAAATAAGAGATGAACCAATTATTGCCTTAAAAAAAGAAACTTACTGCATGCACAGAATCCCATAACTCTTCTGAGGATACATAATTTATGAGTTAAAGCAGGATTTCGGGTTGCTATTTAACCCTATTTTCTAAGAAATAGACTATTAATTTACGTTTCATTTTAACACCTATACCTCTATGCA
>DQTM01000078.1 GCA_015662785.1 Sulfurospirillum arcachonense
CCAATCAATACTCTAATCATAAATTCTCCTAATAAAAATAGGATTATACTATATATAAGTAAAATTTAGCTATAATCTTATTCTATTTTCTGTGGGGTTGACATGGCTTCGACAGGAGTAGTTTTAGCTTATGGCTGCATGTCGGATGTGAGGGACTTCCGTTAAACAACCTTCAAAAACATAACTGCTAATAACAGTAACTATCGTCCAGCTTACGCAGTAGCGTAGGTTTTAACTTATAGCTTAATTGCTGTAGGACTGCTTCCACTTCCGATTCTATTCAAGGGAGATTTTGGAAGTATCATAGATATAATAGATATATTTTAAGTTTGTCTCGGCTTAAAATGAAATTTGAGGCTCGTTTTGAGTAACTTTGTAAGTTGTGTGAATCAAAATTAAACATAAACAACTTCTTTAAGCATGTAGACGTCATCGGTGGCTACTTTTGGACTCCGGTTCGATTCCGGACAACTCCACCATTTTTTTAATAATTATTAAATGTAATAAATAATATAATAAGTAAATTCATTTTACAGGGCTTATTTTGTTTAGAGTTATATTTATTCTTTTTATCTCATTTTCACTACTGTTTAGTCAATCTAATAAAGAAACTGTATTCGATGATTTCAATGATGAGTTCAGCGTGGAAAAAGTAGATTCTTCTTGGGATCCACTGAAGTTATACAATATACCTATGACTCAATTTAACGATTTTGTTTACATGTACATCATGGGACCTATAGCAAAAGGCTATCGTTATGTTGTCTCTAAACCTATTAGAGAAGGTGTTTCAAATGTTTTTCACAATATACAATTTCCTATAAGAGTTACCAATAATCTTTTACAATTTAAGTTTAACAATGCTCTTGAAGAGAGTGCTAGATTTGCAATAAACTCTACTTATGGGTTAGCTGGTTTTATTGATATTGCTAAAAGTGAAGGTGGCATAGAAAGGCATGATGAAGATTTTGGTCAAACATTAGGTTTTTATGGGATGAGTAATGACATCCACATAGTTTTACCTCTCTTTGGTCCATCAAATCTACGTGATACTATAGGACTTGTTGGAGATGCTTTTGTAGATCCAATCTATCATGCACAAAGAAGGGATTGGAATGTATTTAAATCTAACAATTTTTATCTTTTTGTAAACACCTATAAAATTGGGAATGAATACTCTTTACATGTAGACGAATATGAAAATATAAGGAAAGATTCGGTAGACTTATATATATTATTAAAAAGCGTATACGAACAACGTAGAGACGCTCTAATCGAGGAATAAGATGAAAAAAATTATTATATTGATATTTGTTACTATGTCTCTATTCGCAATAGAAAAAAATAATATTTCTGCTGTTATGGAAAACAAAATAAACCAAGCAACCTCAATAATGTTGCAAAAAGAACTTAGTCCCCAAGAAAAAGCAGAAAATATATTTCCTCTTTTTAATAATGTATTTGATTACAGGCTGATGACTAAACTTTCATTAGGCAAATCAAACTGGACAAAAATGACTGTTCCTCAACGTGAAGAGTTTACTACTAAATTTATAATTCATTTGAAAAACTCTTATGTAGATAAAATAAGCCTTTATACAGATGAAAAACTTAAAATCATCAAACTTGAAGAGATAAACAAAAAACGAATTTGGCTCTTTACAAAATTAATTGGCTCTAAAGACAGCTATGATATAACATACAAGTTTTATAAATCAAAAACAGATGGTTGGCTTATATATGATGTTGATATTATTGGGATTAGCCTTATTCAGATATATAGATCACAATTTAACAATATATTGCAAAATGAATCGTATGCAATGCTTTTAAATAAACTTGAAAAAAAGAAGTAAATGGTATCTTCTTTTTATAAAAACTTTATACTCTCTAACCCTATAAGAGTACTCTTTTTGGTGGCACTAATAGTCTCTGTATTTTCTGTTGGGGCAACTAAACTCAAAATTGATGCTTCAAGCGATACAATTTTACTTGAAAATGACAGTGACTTACTTTTTGCAAAAGAGGTAGCAACGAACTTTAAAACACCAAACATACTAGTAGTGGCTTTTTCTCCAAACAGTCCACTTCTCTCTAAGCAATCGCAAATAACAATAAAAAAGATGAGTCTACAACTAGAATCACTAGAAAATATAGAATCTATCACATCTATACTAAACGTACCTCTTTTACAAAGTTCTAACAAACCAATTAAAGAGATTATTTCAGATATTCCTACACTCTCAAACTCACAACTCGACATAGACCTTGTAAAAAAAGAGTTTCTGAATAGTCCCATATATAAAAATAGTCTTGTAAGTAGTGATTTTAAAACAACTGCAATTATACTAAACCTAAAAGAAGAACAAAGCTCCTCACAACAACAAAAAGATGAACTTAGAGAAAAAAATCATATTTTTATAAAAGATATACGTGCTATTTTAAAGACTCATCAAAATAGTGGAAAACTATTTTTAGGTGGCGTTAACATGATAAGCGATGACCTAATCAGTTTTGTTAAAAATGACCTATTTGTTTTTGGCTCAGCTCTTTTGTTACTTCTTGTTGTTGTATTATGGGCTACTTTTAGAGAAATTAGATGGGTAATTTTACCTGTAATTATATCTGCAAGTTCTATTATTGCAACATCTGGACTATTGGGATTTTTTGGTTGGGAAGTTACTGTTATCTCTTCAAATTTCATATCACTACAGCTCATAATTACTCTTGCTATCGTTCTTCATTTGATTGTTAGATATAGAGAGCTAGTTCATATATGTCCAAACTGTACTCAAAAAAATCTGGTGCTTGAGACTGTTATGTCAAAGTTATCACCATCATTTTTTGCAATTCTTACGACCATAGTAGGTTTTGCTTCACTTATGTTTTCCAATATTTTACCCATCATTAACCTAGGCTGGATGATGAGTAGTGGAATTGCTATATCTCTTGTATTGTCATTTATCATATTTCCAGCTATATTGGTTATGCTTCCTAAATCAAAAAAAGATATAAAAAATACAAAAAAATTTTCTTCTACAACAACCATGGCAAACTGGGTAGAATTTCATGGAAATGCCATCTTGTTTACATCACTATTGGTAGCGGTTTTTAGTTTAACTGGAGCAACTAAACTAATAGTAGAAAATAGCTTTATAAACTACTTTAGATCATCAACTGAAATCTATAAAGGTATGCAAGTCATAGATGAACAACTTGGAGGAACTACACCTCTTGATGTAATTGTAAAATTTAAGAAATTAGAGGACAAAGTAGAGCACTACAGTAATGATGAATTCGATGATTTTCAGAGAAACTTTTCATCTGATGATGAAACCGCATTTTCTAGTTTTGACGATGAGTTTGAAAAAGAAGACGAAAAAAATCAATACTGGTTCACTCCTGATAAAATGCAACTCATACTTGAAATCCATAATTATCTAGAAAGCAGACCAGAGATTGGTAATGTTCAATCACTAGCAACCTTACAGAAACTTGGGAAATCCCTAAATGAGGGAAAAGATTTAGATAATTTTGGCTTGGCACTTATTTACAACAAGCTTCCAGAAGAATTTAAACAAATCATACTTAATCCATATCTAAACATAGAAAATAACGAAGTCCGATTTGCAACACGCATAGTTGACTCTAATCCTCAATTAAGACGTAACCAACTCATAAAAGAGATAAATAGTGACCTAGAAAAGATGATAGACCCAGAGACTGCATCGTTTCGACAGTCAAACCTCATGATACTCTATAACAATATGCTCCAATCTCTATTTGAATCTCAAATAGTCACGCTTGGCTTTGTGTTAATGCTTCTTTTTGTTATGTTTTTGCTCATCTTTAGAAGTTTTAAAGTTGCCCTTATTGCGATTATTTCAAATGCTATTTCTATTAGTGTGATTTTTGGTTTTATGGGATGGTTTAATATACCGCTTGATTTGATGACTATAACCATAGCCGCTATTAGCTTGGGTATTGGCGTAGATGACACCATACACTATATACATCGTTTTTATGAAGAGCTAGAAAAAGATGGGGATTTTGTAAAAGCTATGCACCGCTCTCACAATAGCGTAGGGTATGCAATGTACTACACCACTTTTGCTATTATGTTAGGTTTCTCTATTCTAATACTATCTAACTTTGTGCCAACTATCTACTTTGGTTTTTTAACTATGGTTGCTATGATAATGGCACTTTTAGGTGCTCTTTTGCTACTTCCAAGACTCTTGTTGATTTTTAAGCCTCGTTTATAATTTCTTTTATAACTCTTGCTAAATCTGAGATTTTTACTATTTTTTGAGAATTGCTTAAGCTATCATCAAGTAGTATCTTTACAAAAGCACTACCAACTATAACACCATCAACACCTCTTGCTTTTTCTTTTGCAGTTTTTTCGTCTACACCAAAACCAACATAAACTGGTGTTGCACTAGATTTTCGTATACTTATGATAGTCTCACTTAAATCTTCACTTGCACCACTTCCTGTGATACCAGCATACGCTACAAGATAGATAAACTTACTACTATGCTCAACTACTTGTTTGATTCTCTCATGTGAGTCAGTAGGAGCTACAAAAGATATAAGAGAGAGCTCTTTTTCTTTCATCAGCGAAGCATAAGCTACAGCCTCTTCATGAGGAAGATCAGGAATAATAAACCCACTTACACCAAACTCTTTTGCCTTGTCTGTAAAAATACCCATTCCTCTATGATAAAAAGGATTAAAATACCCCATCCACAAAGTATCTATCTCTTTGCCTATTTGTTGAGAAATATCAAAAAGATGGTCAATTTTAAAGCCATTTTGTAGAGCTTTCAAATTTGCTTGTTCTATAATAGGACCATCTGCAACAGGGTCAGAGAAAGGGATACCAAGCTCAAGTGAATCAACTCCTGCTTCTTTTAAACTCAATGCTAAATCTACTGTAAAATTACTACTAGGAAATCCAGCAGTTATATATGCTACTAATTTTTTCATTTTAATCTTTTTCATTTAATGTTTTTGTAAGTGTATAGGGACTTTTATGATTAGAGGCTCAAGCATGCCAAAATATTCATCATCTTCTTCGATGTTCATTCTATATTTGTCAAACTGATCACTCACCAAAAGTAACCAATCTATAAAATCATCAGTTGCAGGACCTTCTAATATACGTGCCTCTTCTGCTATGTCTTCACAAAGAGTTGCAAGCTTGATAATAGGTTCAAGTTTTAAAAAACCACCTGCCGATTTCATGTTGTGGAAAATTCTGAAAAGTTCACCAATATTACTCTCATACTGATCTTTTTTTTCAAGCCCTATGATAAGTGGTTCCATAGTTTCACACATAATTGCATAATGTGAAATAAAATCTTCTACAATTTCTAAATCAAAATCAACTTCTAACTGCGAAAATAGACCCATAATTTTCCTTTAATTATAATCATACCATCTTTTAGATAAAATTTAATTTTAATAAAAAAATTTTAAAGGTTTTTAGTGCAAACAGTAACATCAATAAAAAAAGCAAAAAATGGAACTCCGTTAACAGTCATAACTGCATACGACTCTCTTTTTGCCTCAATATTTAACAAAAAAATAGATATGATTTTAGTAGGCGATAGTCTCAATATGAGTTTTAACAATAAACCGGATACACTAAGTGCAACTCTTGAAATTATGATTTATCATACAAATGCTGTGTGTAAAGGTGCTCCTGACACTTTTACTATCTGCGATATGCCTTTTGGAACTTATACAGATGAAAAAATGGCTCTGAAAAATGCTTCAAGAGTTTATCAGGAGACTGATGCTCATGCCGTTAAAATAGAAGGTGGAGTAGAACGTGCTCACATCATAAAAGCTCTTACATGTAATTCTATTGCAGTTATGGGACATATTGGACTTATGCCTCAGCATGTTAGAAGTGAAGGTGGTTATAAAGTTCGTGGAAAAACAGAAGAAGATACTCTTGAGCTCATAGAAGATGCAAAAGCTGTTGAAAAAGCTGGTGCATTTGCAATAGTGATTGAAGGCGTAAAAGCAGATGCTGCAAAGAGAATTAGTGAATCAGTTAACATCCCTACTATAGGGATAGGTGCAGGAAAAGATACAGATGGACAAGTATTAGTTTGGAGTGACATGTTAGGATTTTTTCAAGAATTTCAACCAAAATTTGTAAAACAGTATCTAGATGGTAGCGAAATAGTAAAAAAAGCTGTTGATGAGTATGTCAAAGATGTACAATCAAGAGCTTTTCCAACAAAGGAACACACTTACTGATGGAACGTATAGTTGAAATTGATAAAGTAACTTTTGAAAATGAGTATGAAACTTCCTTACGTCCAACTACATGGGAAGGGTATATAGGACAAGAAAAAATAAAAAAGAACCTACAAGTTTTTATAAAAGCTTCAAAAAAACGTGAAGAAGCACTTGATCATGTTCTGTTTTTTGGACCTCCAGGACTTGGAAAAACTACATTAGCATATATCATAGCAAACGATATGGAAGCCAATGTCAAAATGACAGCAGCTCCCATGATAGAAAAGAGTGGTGATTTAGCAGCAATTTTAACAAACCTTGAAGAAGGAGATGTACTTTTCATAGATGAAATTCACAGACTTTCACCTGCAATTGAAGAAATCCTCTATCCAGCTATGGAAGATTTTAGGCTTGACATTATCATAGGCAGTGGACCTGCTGCTCAAACTATAAAAATAGACCTACCAAGGTTTACACTCATTGGAGCAACTACAAGGGCAGGTATGATAAGCTCACCTCTTAGAGACAGGTTTGGTATGCATTTTAGACTACAATTTTACAATCAAGCTGAACTCGGAGAGATTATCATAAGAGCTTCAAAAAAACTAGAAAAAGATTGTAACAAAGAGGCCTCTTTAGAGATAGCAAAACGTTGTAGAGGAACTCCAAGAATCGCGCTTAGATTACTAAAACGTATCAGAGATTATGCAGATGTAGAAGATGAAGACAGTATCGCAATTGAGAGAGCTAAGTATGGCTTAAATGAACTTGGAGTCAATGACTTGGGCTTTGATGAATTGGATTTAAAATTTTTAGAAATTCTTATTACAGCGAAAGGAAGACCTATGGGACTTAGTACTATTGCTGCAGCTTTGAATGAAGATGAAGGAACCGTAGAAGATGTAATTGAGCCATATCTTTTAGCTAAAGGCTTCATTGAAAGAACTGCTCGTGGTCGTAAAGCAACTCCAAAAGCATACGATATTTTTAGATTAAGTTATCCAGATCACAAAGGACTTTTTGATGGGTAATGGAAAAATATTTTTTGGGGCTATTTTTTTAATTGTTCTATATTGGATTCTTAGACTTTATGAGCCATTTTTACTTACACTTACTATTGCATCATTACTGTCAATAGCAACCTATAGTATAAATCTAAAACTCTTACATGTAACAAAGAACAGAGTTCTAGCAGCACTACTCTCAACCCTCCTTTTATCAGTTCTATTTTTTGGACCTATTGTTTATATCATCACATCTATTGGGGCAACTGTCAATAATTTTGATCCTGCTATCATAGAAAAAACAGTAGCATATATCTCATCTTTGAATTTTCAATTACCAGATGCTCTATCTTTTTTAAAACCTAAAATAGATGAGTTTTTTCAAAATTTTGATTTGACAAACTTAACAAAAAATACTCTCTCTTATGCCGCTTTTATTGGAACAAATAGTGCAAGATTTCTAAAAGACATGTTCCTTATAATAGTATTTTTCTTCTTCGCAAACTTATATGGGAAAGAGTTAGTACACTATGCAAAAAATTTAACACCACTAGAAGATAAAGAGATTGATTTAGTTTTTGGAGAAGTAGCCAATGTAATGAGTGTTCTTTTTTATTCTATCTTAGTAACTGCTATTTTTGAAGGGGCATTATTTGCTCTTATCGGTATAGTCTTTGGATATGACGGTTTACTTCTTGGAATTCTTTATGGTTTTGCTTCACTCATACCAGTCATTGGTGGAGCTTTAATGTGGATTCCAATCTGTGCCTATGAATTGGCTCGTGGTAATGTTATGGAAGCTATTATCATAGCATCATACTCTATCATAGTTATCTCTATCATAGCAGATACTTTTATAAAACCACTTATAATCAAATACATAAACATTTTTGCAAAAGTGCCAACAAAAATAAATGAACTGCTTATTTTCTTCGCTATCATCGCGGGACTTTCAACTTTTGGTTTTTGGGGTATGATACTTGGCCCTGCAATCACAGCGCTTTTTATCTCTATACTAAAACTATATGAGCCTTTGAAAAGTCGTAACTACATGTAAGGGCTAAATGCCCTTTACATGTAATGATAAAATCTCCATAGTTTTATGGTGTCTCTCTTCTCTTTTTTGAATGAAACTATGTCTGTTTTCATTAATAAGCTTAAACTCTTTTATGAGTCTATCGTAGTTTTTATTTAAGAAAGTATTGTTTGTATTCATCATATTTGAAAGCTCATATAGATGAAAACTTATCTTTAATCTCTCTTTTATCTCTTCAAGTTTTGGCTGATACAGAGTGAATTTTGTAGGATTTTCTTCATATAGTTTTATAGACTGCCCTATCTTTTTTTCTAAAAATGCAACACTAACTTCAGTAGCATTTTGGTAGTTAAAACTTACGGCAGAACTAAGGTGGTTGAACTGTGAGCTTATTTGTGCATACGAAGAGTGAATCTCATCACTAAAAGGTTTTAGTATGTTTTCATAGGCTTTTGAGGCAAACTTACGCATATTTGCAAACTCTATATCTGAGTGCATATCTTCTGACTTTCTTATAAACTCATAAGGATTTTGCCATTTTCTAATTTTCTTTTTTAGCAAGTCATATACTAAAGCATTGTTTTCATTTACTTCATCTTGAATCTCACGAAGATTTCTTACATACTTTTTAAACATCTTTCCAACTATATCATCGTCATAAAAAAGGTGCTTATATATCAAATCTGAATCAATCTTACTTGCTTTATACTCTACTGCTTCATAAGTCTCTGTTTTACTTAAAAATCCAGATTTTTGTTTTGCATATCTCACTTTTGTAGTAGTTTCAATATGATTATAGATATCGTTGGCAATAGTATCTATTATCTCTTCAATTCTACTATAAGCATCTTGTAGTTTTTTTGTAAATCTTACTTTTAATTCACTAAACTTCTCATCTGCTTCTTTTTCAAAATTACTAAGCTCAGTAGAGAGTTCTGCATATATTTTCAAAAATAATTCATGCTGTTTTATAAGTGAATTACTTATAGTAGTAATGTCTTTTTTAATAGCAAACTCTTTTGAGCTGTTGGCAATTGGTCTAATTTCAGCATTAATAAAATCTAAAACCAACTCTATATTTGACTCTTTTAAAAGCTCTATATTTTTATTTAAATCACTATTTAGTATGGTGTCTACATCTTTTTGATAACTCTCATACGAACTTTTTATGTCTTTTAAATTATTTGATTTTATATCTTTCGATAAATTGCTCAAAAACTCTTCTAACTCTTCATCTATAAGTATATTTTTATCATGACTTCTTGATTCAAGTGCTTGTTTTGCAGAAATTGGTATTACCTCACTAAAAAACTCAGCAAAGCTTTTTTTTACATACTTCGTTGTCTGAGCTACTTGTTCTTTTGAAAACTTATCTTTTTGGTTTAAAACACACAATGATTTATTTTGATACTCTTTTAGATACTCTTCAAGAACTTTTGCTTCACTTAGTTTTCCTGCATTGTCTATAAGTGAAAGCCAGATAATTCCATCTACCTCTTTAAGTACCTTTTGTGTTGTTGTAGTGTCTGTGATAGCCTGTGAGTTAAGTCCTGGAGTATCTACGAACTCAATCTCTTTTAAAAGAGCAAGAGGAACATAAAGAGTAAGATACTCTATCTCTTCAACCTCGCCTCTTTGGTCTGTAAACTTTGCAATGTGTTCTACGCTTTGAAACTCTTCCCTACCATCTTTGTAGTTGATTTTTATCTTAAGCTCATCTCCATACTTGATGTAATTCACTTTTGAAGTTACAGGGGTAATCCCAGTTGGGAGTATATTTTTTGAAAGAAGTGCATTTAAAAATGTAGATTTACCACTAGAAAACTGTCCAGTTATCGCTACTTTCATAGGCTCTTTTGCTCTTACATATAAAGAAGAAAGTTTTGTTATCAGCTCTTTTGATGCTGACATTTTTTCATCTAGCAAAGTATATTGTGTTTTTTGTATAATTCCTAAAAGTGACTCATCAAAAGCTGGAATCTCTTTTGTAAATTTTTCATTATAAGAGACTATAAATGAATCTAATATACTCATAAGTCACCCTCCACTTTTTCTAAAACTTGTAATTTTAGTTTTATTTCTGCAAGTCGTTTTGAAGCATCGTAAGACCTGTCTTCTGCTCTTTTTTGGGCATTTTCTAAAATTTGCTCTTTTGAGTTCATCTCAAACTCAATTGTTTCTACTGGTGCTTTACACTCAAGTTCAAATCCATCTACTAACTCTTGATTGATTTTTTTGATCTTTAAATTAAATTTCTGATAAAGCTCATCCATAGCACTTTGAAAATATGTTTCCAAAGTGCTACTTAAACCATCTATATCTTTTTTTGAATGAGCTTTTATAGCACTGTTTACTTTTACTATCAAAATAGCATTTGAATTCATCAAATTTAGATTACCAAAGTGCTTTTCAAAAAACTCTTTTGCATCACTTTGCCTATTATCAGTTTTCATAAAACCACTAAAATCTCTACTAATTTTTTCAAATGAGTTCTCTATCTTTTTACTAAATTGATACCTATAATCTCTAAGTAAATCAATAAAGCCATCTTTTAAGGCTGTTTCAATGATAGAAGATATTCTTGTTTCTTCTGGTTTTTTCCTGTTTTTTCTTATTTCATAGGAAACATCATCAAGTACTCTTCTTTTTACAACTGCTTGAAGTGATAAAAACTTGTTTTTAGAAAAGTTTTCTAATGTTGAAAAGTAGCCAATTAACTCACCTTTTTCATCAGATATTTTCTCATTAAGTTTGGTGATCTGCTCTTTTATTTTTTGTATCTCTTCTTTATACTTCTCATACTCATTTTTAATCTCACTTGCACTTTTACCTAAGAGGTTTTTCTCTACATGTAAAGAGTTGCTAGTAGTTTTCATAATTTGAATTAACTCTTTTTTATTTGCTTCTACTATGAGGTTTACTTTTTCTGATTTATCTCCAAATAAAATATCATCTAGGTATGCTTCTACACTTAAAATTCCTGTTTTTTCAATTGGGAAGTTACTATCACCCTTTCCTAATCTATGCTTTAGTGCTTGAAGTCCTGCAATTGGGATAAAATCTATTTTTTCTATGATACTATCAAAACTATTTTGTTTATTCAGACTCTCTAGTTTTTCTTTTATACTTGATTTGGTATATGCTATAACCTCTTCAAGTTCACTTTGCTCAACCGTATCAATTCTTGTAATTACAACTAAAAGTCTTGCAACGTTTTGGTACAAAAGAGTATCTGTTATAAACTCAATATCCTTCCCAGTAGCTGATTGATTTACATTCATAAGATGTAACATCAAGTCACACTGGGAAACATAGCTTTTTGTTATCTCTTCACGCTGAATTACAGGGTCATCTAATCCAGGAGTATCGACTATCTCAACGCCATTTTCTACAAACTTTAAATCTGTGTAAAGCTCTACACTTTTAACAAGATTACATCTTTTGTCAGAGTGTTCTGCTGATGTAAATGAAGGAAGTTCATCTATGCTAATTTCATAACTTTTTCCATCATCTGTGATATATTTACTTAATTTATCTCCAAAATGCTCTTTAGTCTCTTTAATAAATGGTTTCATATTTTCTAGTGTTTCGCTACTCTGCTCTATTGCTTTCCACTCATCTTTATTCCAAAAATTGACTTTTGCACTTGGTTGTTTTGCATATTTTATCAACGTTAAATTGGCAGTTTCAGGAATAACTGAAGTACCTAATATCTCTTTTCCCAAAAGGGCATTTAACATAGTTGATTTTCCAGCATTCATAACACCTGTTATGCCAATAGAAAATTTTTGGTTCTTTAATTTTTCTGGAATTTGTTCAAGTTTATCTTTTAAGGTTTCATCTTCAACTGATTTTTTAAGATTTTCGATAGCTGTACAAAAAAGGTTTATAGCACTCTCATAGAAGTTTGAGCCCTCTTTTGCTTTTGTTACATGTAAAGGCTCAATCAACTCTTTTTTCTCTTCTATAAGAGCTAAAAGACTTATGAGTTTACGTGCTTTTTCATAGCCAATCACATCTTTTTTTCTAAGCTTCTCAAATCTTTGTTGTATCTCTTTATTGAGTTTTATACTGCCTTTTGTATTTAAAAAGAGTAGTAACTCTTTTTGCAAAAATTGAACTCTTTTTTTATCCCATTCGTTAAGACCTGAAAGAAATTGAATAGCTTTTCTAGCCTCTTTTATCTCTTTAAGTTTTTCTAAATTAGTTTGTGAAACAATCAACATGATAGAAGTATAATCACAAAATGCTTCATAATCATTTTTTAACACTGATTGTAAAAAGCTATTTATATCACCACTACTAGAAAATAGTCTCTTTGCATCTTCTTCCCAAATAAGAAGAAAAAAATCGTTCATTATATGCATATATTTTTATTCCGTTTTTATTCCCAACTACAAGGTGGAAAAAGTTTTTTAAGTGCCCAAGTCGATGGACAAAAGTTTGTTATAGCCCAAATGGCCATCATTATTATAACAAAAGCTTGTAAAACTATCGCCAATGTTACATTATCTGTCATGCCTAAAAACAGCACTAAACCTAAAACTATTGATGTCATTAATCTTTGTATTCTACTCACACACATATACCCATCCTAGACCAAATTAACGCATAACAGGAGTGCAAAGAGGCGTAAGATTTGAATTTAAAAATATGCAGGACTGCTTCTTGCAATTC